>DRKE01000265.1 GCA_011051925.1 Deltaproteobacteria bacterium | reverse complement strand
GACGAGGAGATGGAACGGAGCTTCGGCTTCCTGCTGAATGCCCTCGAAACCGGTGCGCCGCCCCATGGCGGATTCGCCTTCGGCTTCGATCGCTGGGTCATGAAGCTGGCCGGCGTCGACAACCTGCGCGACGTGATTGCCTTCCCCAAGACCCAACGGGGCCAGGATCTGTTGATGGAAGCACCGTCGCCCGTCGCGCCGGAACAGCTCGAAGAACTCGCGCTTCGCGTGCGGCTGCCGCCGTCCCGAAGCTGAATCGGACCGCACGAACGAGGAGGGAACTCTCATGGCAAGACCGAAGATCGCGTTGATCGGCGGGGGCAATATCGGAGGCATGCTGGCAGAGCAGGTTGCCTACCGGGAACTGGGCGATGCCGTCATCTTCGACGTCGTGGAAGGCCTTCCCCAGGGCAAGGCACTCGACATGGCCGAAGCGACGCCGCTCGTCGGCAGCGATTCGAAGATCACGGGAACCAACGACTATGACGGAATCGCCGGGGCGGACGTCGTCATCATCACGGCCGGTCTCGCGCGCAAGCCGGGCATGAGCCGGGACGATCTGCTCAAGACGAATCTTTCCATCATGAAGCAGGTGGCGGCAGGCGTGCGCGATCATGCACCCGATGCCTTCGTCATCGTCATCTCGAATCCCCTCGATGCGATGGTCTACACGTTCAAGGAGGTTTCCGGCTTTCCCAAGAGCCGCGTGGTCGGCATGGCCGGTGTCCTCGACTCGACCCGTTTCCGGAGCTTCGTCGCCTGGGAACTCGGCGTTTCGGTCAAGGACGTGACCGCCCTCGTGCTCGGTGGCCATGGGGATACGATGGTCCCGCTGGTCCGCTACTGCACGGTCGCGGGCATCCCGATCGAAAGCCTGCTTCCGAAGGAGAAGATCGACGCGATCGTCGAGCGGACGAAGGGTGCCGGGGGAGAGGTCGTCGGACTGCTCAAGACCGGTTCGGCCTTCGTCTCGCCGGCGGTCTCGGCGATGGAGATGGCGGAGTCGTATCTCAAGGACAAGAAACGGGTCCTCGCCTGCGCCTGCCTTTGCGAGGGGGAATACGGGGTCGATGGCCTCTACGTCGGCGTGCCCTGCGTGATCGGCGCGGGGGGGCTCGAACGGATCATCGAGATCGAATTGAATGCCGAGGAGCGTTCGAATTTCGACGCTTCGGTCGAGCACGTCCGGAAGCTGGTTTCGCAGATCGAACTCTAGGCCCGGGCCGGAGCAGGAACCGGCCGTCGGAGACAGGACAGACATGAACGTTCACGAGTATCAAGCGAAGGCGCTCTTCCGGGAATTCGGTGTCGCCGTTCCGGACGGCGAACTCGCCACCACGCCGGAAGAAGCGGAACGGGCGGCGAAGAATCTCGCTACGAAGATCGTCGTGGTGAAGGCGCAAGTCCACGCGGGCGGACGCGGAAAGGCGGGCGGGGTCAAGCTCGCGAAGTCTCCCGCCGAGGCGAAGAAGGCGGCCAGCGAGATCCTCGGCATGACCCTGCACACGCCGCAGACGCCACCCGAGGGCAAGCTGGTCCGGAAGGTCTATGTCGAGGCCGGGTCGGACATCGCGAAGGAATACTATTTCGCGATCCTCTTCGACCGGTCCGCCGAGAAGTTCGCGCTCGTCGCGTCGACCGAAGGCGGAATGGAGATCGAAGTCGTGGCGGAGAAGTCGCCCGACAAGATCCTCACGACCTTCGTGGACGCGAATGTCGGCCTGCGTGACTACCAGATCCGGGATCTCGGCTTCCGCCTGGGATTCGATGGGGATCTCGTGAAGAAATTCGTGCCCTTCGTGAGGGGGCTCTTCGATCTCTACATGACGAAGGATTGCTCCCAGGTCGAGATCAATCCCCTCGTCCTGACGGAGCAGGGCGACCTGCTCGCCCTCGACGGCAAGCTCAACTTCGATGACAACGCCCTCTACCGACATCCGGAGATCGCCGAACTGCGGGATCCGGACGAGGAGGATCCTCGCGAGCGGGCTGCCAAGGAGATCGATCTCGCCTACGTCGGGCTCGACGGCAACATCGGTTGCATGGTGAACGGTGCGGGGCTGGCGATGGCGACCCTCGACATGATCCACTACTGCGGAGGCAAGCCTGCCAACTTCCTCGATGCCGGCGGAGGCGCCGACAAGGAGAAGGTGAAGGCCGCCTTCAAACTCATCCTGGGAGACGAGAACGTGGAGGCGATCCTGGTCAACATCTTCGGGGGGATCGTTCGCTGCGACCTCATCGCGGAGGGCGTGGTCGCCGCCGCGGCGGATCTCGGGGTCGGCGTGCCGCTCGTGGTTCGCCTGCAGGGAACGAAAGCGCCCGAGGGACGCGAAATCCTCGCGAACTCGGGTCTCGACATCACACCGGCGGAAACGCTCAAGGACGCGGGTGAACTCGCCGTTGCCGCCGTCAAGGGAGCAGCCTGATGGCCATCCTGTGCGACAGGAACACGAAATTGATCGTCCAGGGCATGGGACGGATGGGAACCTTCCATGCCGGGCTCTCGCGCGAATACGGAACCCGGGTCGTGGGCGGTGTCCATCCCGGCAAGGGCGGCAGCGAGATCGAGGGCATCCCCGTCTTCAACACGGTGGCCGAAGCGAAGTCCGCGACCGGTGCCAATGCCTCCGTGATCTTCGTACCACCGCCGGGTGCGGCGGACGCGATCCTGGAAGCGGCGGAGAATGAACTCGACCTGACCGTCTGCATCACGGAGGGCATCCCCGTGATCGACATGGCCCGGGCGAAATCGGCTCTTCGCGGCAGTCGGACACGACTGATCGGTCCGAACTGCCCGGGTGTCGTCACGCCCGAACAGTGTCGGATCGGCATCATGCCGGCCCAGATCACGAAGCCCGGTCCGGTCGGGGTCGTTTCGCGCTCGGGCACCCTCACCTATGAGGCCGTCGACCAGCTGACGCGCCTCGGCATCGGCCAGTCGACCTGCGTGGGCATCGGCGGGGATCCCGTGATCGGGACCCACTTCATCGATACCCTGGCGCTTTTCCAGGCGGATCCCGAAACGAAAGCCGTCGTGATGATCGGGGAGATCGGGGGATCGGCCGAAGAGGAAGCCGCGGAATTCGTCCGCGCCAACATGGACAAGCCGGTGGTCGCTTTCATCGCGGGTCAGCATGCGCCTCCGGGCAAGCGGATGGGACATGCGGGCGCGATCATCGCGGGAGGCAAGGGCAGGGCGTCGGACAAGATCGCGGCGCTCGAGAAGGCCGGTGTCGCGGTTTCGGCTTCTCCCGCCGAAATCGGCGAAACCCTCGCCAAGGCGGCCCCGGGCCTCGAGAGCTGATCCGGCCCGGCGCGGTCCGCGCTCTTCAGATCCGCCAGGTGTCGCCGGAATGCAGGAGCGCCTTCAGGTCGCCGCGCCCCCGCTCCGCGATGGCCGAATCGACCTGTGCCTGGAGCATGTCCTCATAGGTCGCCTTCTCGACCGCTCGGAAGACACCGACCGGAAGCGGAAAGTCGGGTCGATGGAGGGTGGCGAGAACGCCCGCGTAGGAGGCCGAGGCGGGATGCTCGTCGTGCACGACGACGCCGCGCTCGATGGGATCGTCGTCGTCGGCCAGGTCGATGATGGCGGGGATCCCGTCCTTGAAGACGATGCCCTGGCGATGCCCCGGCACTCCGAAAACGAGCGGCTCGCCGTGTTCGAGGACGAGCGCCGAGGTCGCCCGCGACTTCCGATTCTCGACGGCTTCCCAGATCCCGTCGTTGAAGACCGGGCAGTTCTGCAGGATCTCGACGAAAGCCGTTCCCTTGTGATCATGGGCCCGTTTCAGGACTTCCTGCATGTGCTTCGCATCGACGTCGATCGTCCGCGCGATGAACGTGGCGCCGCACCCGATCGCGAAGGCGATCGGATCGATCGGGTAGTCGATCGATCCCTGGGGCGTGGACTTCGTCTTGATGCCGACGTCCGAGGTCGGCGAGTACTGCCCCTTCGTGAGGCCGTAGATCTGGTTGTTGAAGAGCAGGATCTGGATGTCGAGATTCCTCCGGAGCGCATGGAGGAGATGGTTGCCCCCGATCGACAGGCCGTCGCCGTCTCCCGTGACGACCCAGACCGAGAGTTCGGGGCGGCTCGCCTTGATGCCGGTGGCAAAGGCGGGCGCTCGGCCGTGGATCGTGTGGAAGCCATAGGTGTTCATGTAGTAGGGGAAGCGGCTGGAGCAGCCGATTCCCGACACGAAGACGACGTTTTCGCGCGGTACGCCCAGCTCCGGCATCACGCGTTGGACATTGGCGAGGATCGAATAGTCCCCACAGCCCGGACACCATCGGACGTCCTGGTCCGAAACGAAATCCTTGCGCGAGATCTTGACTGCCGGTTCGGCTGTCATGGCACGGCTCCTTGGCCCGATGCGCCTAGGCGGCGGAATGCAGCTCGTGGATCGCGTCCGTGAGCTCGGAGATCTTGAAGGGTTGACCCTCGACCTTGGCGAGGGAGCGGACATCCACCAGGTATTTCGCCCGCAACAAGAGGGCGAGATGACCGTCCGACAATTCGGGCAGCAGGATCTTGTCGAACCGCGCGAGGATGTCGCCGAGATTGCGCGGGAAGGGGTTCAGATGCCGGAGATGGATCTGCGATACGGCCAGACCCTCGTTGCGAACGACTTCGGTGGCGGCGGTGATCGATCCGCGTGTTCCGCCCCAGCCGACGACCAGGATCTCGCCCTCGTCGGGACCGTCCACCTCGACCTCGGGAAAGTCGTTCGCCATGCGTTCGATCTTCTCCTTGCGAAGGCGGTTCATCTCGGCGTGGTTGTCCGCGTCATAGAGGACGTTGCCCGTGATGTCCTGCTTCGTGAGGCCACCGATCCGATGTTCGAGATCCTTCGTGCCGGGGATCGCCCAGGGTCTGGCCAGGGTTTCGGGGTCCCGGGAATAGGGATGGAACTCCCCGACGTCGGGGGATTCGGCGAATCGGATCGTATGGCGCTCGAGGGATTCGATCTCGGGAATGCGCCAGGGTTCGGAGCTGTTCGCGATATAGCCATCGCTGAGAACGATGACGGGCGTCATGTAGCGGACCGCGAGATGGAATGCTTCGAGCACGGTATGGAAACAATCTCCGGGCGAGGAAGTGGCCAGGATGGGCAGGGCGCTCTGCGAATGACGTCCGAAAAGCGCGGCGAGGAGGTCGCCCTGTTCGGTCTTGGTCGGTGATCCGGTCGAAGGGCCGGCCCGCTGGACGTCGATCGCGACCAGCGGCAACTCCACCATGCCCGCGAGTCCCAGGGCCTCCTGCTTGAGGATGAAGCCCGGTCCGCTGGAGATCGTCACGGCGAGCTGGCCAGCGAACGATGCGCCGATCGAAGAGGAGACCGCAGCGATCTCGTCCTCGGCCTGGAAGGTCTTGACCCCGAAATGGCGGTAGCGCGAGACTTCGTGAAGCACGTCGCTGGCCGGGGTGATCGGATAGGCGCCGAGGAACACGTCGCGATCCATCTGGACGCCGGCTGCGATGATGCCCCATGCGAGTGCCTGGTTGCCCGTGATGTTCCGATAGGTTCCCGGTTCGATCTTCGCCGCGGGAACGACGAAGGAGACCGGGAAGAGTTCCGTCGTTTCGCCGAAGGCATGACCCGCCTGCAAGGTGCGCAGGTTGCCCTCGAGCACGTCGCCCTTGAACTTGCCCCGCAGCCACCGCTGGGTCGCCTCCATCGGGCGTCCATAGAGCCAGCAGAGGAGCCCGAGCGCGAAGAAGTTCTTGCAGCGGTCGATCTCGCGCTGGCTGAGATCGAAGCCCCGGAGCGCTTCGCGGTTCAGGGTCGTGAACGGAATCTCGACGACGCGGTAGCGTTCCCGGAGTTCGGGGAGCGGGTCTCCGGAATAGCCCGCCCGGGCCAGCGACTTGGCATTGAAGGCGTCGATGTTGAGGATCACCATTCCGCCGGGCCGGACGTCGTCGATGTTGGCGCGCAGGGCGGCGGGATTGAAGGCGACCAGGACGTCGGGTTGATCGGCCGGGGTGTGGATGTCGTGGCTCGAGAAATGGATCTGGAAGCCGGAGACGCCCGCCATCGTACCGGCCGGGGCGCGGATCTCCGCCGGAAAGTCCGGAAAGGTCGAAAGGTCGTTGCCGGCGAGCGCCGTTTCGTCGCTGAACCGGGTCCCCGTCAACTGCATTCCATCGCCCGAATCTCCAGCGAATCGGATGGCGACGTGGTCGACGTTCTTGGAAGGTTTCTGGTCGTGGAGGTTGCTCGCTGTCACTCTGGACCGTCTCGCGGCTGGTTGGAATGCCTGATTCAGGGCAGGGGATCGACTGGACTGAGGTCGGATGGCCTCGGGGAATTGGAGGACGAGAGAGGAAAGTTCAGAAAAGGAGTCCCGGGGACCCCCGGTCTTGTAAGCCTTGGGGGATTGTATCCCGCTCGCCGCGACGCGAAAGGTCTTGCGGGGGTTCGGGCCGAGGAATTCCCGAGCGGAAAAATTCGAACGGAAGCAGGCTCTTCCGTGCCGGCCTGCCGCCCGGAGAAGCTCAAGATCTGGCGCCCGCGGCCGATGGAGGATGCATGTTCCGCCGTTCCGCCGATCCCCTTCCGCTTT
>DRKE01000264.1 GCA_011051925.1 Deltaproteobacteria bacterium | reverse complement strand
CTCGGAAACCCGTCCCCAGACCTCGAATGCATTCGACCAACGCGCCTTGCTGAATCCGATCCGAAGCTTGAATTCGTGATCGGCGCGCCAGTTGCCGAGGCCCTTCCGCTTGAGTTTCGCTTCCCGGAGGCGGCTGAACTGCAGATCGACCGTACGGGCCTGGCCGAACCAGTTGATGAGGATCCGATCCGGATCGTCCGGCAGGTAGCTGATGATGCGGTTCTTGAATTGGAGAGAGCGGGCATAGGGCCAGTCCTTGCCGAGGTCCCGGACCCGTGGATCGCGGAGGTCGGAGGCGAGCAGGGTCGTGACGCGCGGTCGGACGCCCAGGCCCGTCACCGCGCGGCTCGAACTCATCAGGACGACGTGTTCGCTCGCCCAGCCGACACTTTCGATCCGCTGGCTCGCCGGGGAACGAATCGATCCTTTCCGTTCGAGATAGGCGAGCGGTGTTCTCGCGCCACTGCCGAGATCGATGGCCAGCAGGACGTCGGTTTCTTCGCGTGAGGTGAGCAGCGCCAGACGACGTCCGCTCGGCGAAAGGCGGACGAAGGAGAAGATCGGATTTCCGAGGAACGCCTTCGTCGGGACCTTGCCGGATTCGTCGATGGCCGAATCGGCACCGGCTTCCGCCATCGGGATGCTTGATCGACAGGCGGGGGCCAGGCAGGCGAGCAGGATCGGGAACAGGATTCGAAAGCCGAGGCTCGGGATCGACAGGAAGGGTCGCCATCTGGGATTCATGTCGCGATCACTCGCCTCCCCGGATTCCGGATCCGATCGACGATCTTCGTTATGCCATGTTCGCGCTGGCCTGTCTACACGAAGTAGGAGCGATCAGGAGGATTCCATTGGATCGGAGGGCGGATCGCAGGGATGGCCTCTACTTTCCCACCCAGGTGATGTTCGCGTCGGCCACCGGCGGGTTCTTGATCGCCAGCATGGCGACCTTCCGGGCGATCTCGCCGGCGATCTGCTTGAAGGCGAGCGACGTAGGGGAGTCGGGTTGGCTCTCGACGATCGGTCTGCCGGCGTCGCCGTCCTCGGCGATCCGGGGATCGATCGGGACTTCGCCGAGGAAATCGACCCCGAGCTCGCTGGCGACGCGCTCGCCACCTCCCTGTCCGAAGAGATAGTATTTCCGATCGGGCAGTTCCGGGGGCGTGAAATAGGACATGTTCTCGACGATGCCGAGGATCGGGACGCCGACCTTCTCGAACATCTGGAGACCCTTGCGCGCGTCGATCAGCGAAAGGTCGTTCGCGGTCGTGACGATGACGGCGCCGGAGAGGGGCGCCATCTGCGTGAGGGTGAGCGCGGCATCCCCCGTTCCCGGTGGCATGTCGACGATCAGGTAGTCGAGCCTGCCCCATTCGACGTCGGTCAGGAACTGCTTGATCAGGCCATGGACCATCGGGCCGCGCCAGATGACGGGCGAATCGTCGTTCAGGAAGAAGGCCATCGACATGAGCTTCATGCCCTGACCCCAGAGTGGCATGATCTTCCGGTCGGCCGTCGTGTCGGGGCGGCCGTGGACGCCCGAGAGGAGCGAGAGGGAAGGGCCATAGACGTCGGCGTCGAGGATGCCGACCTCGGCGCCCTCGTCGCGCAGCGAAAGGGCCAGGTTGATCGCGGTCGTGCTCTTGCCGACGCCGCCCTTGCCCGACGCGACGGCGATGATGTTCTTCACGCCCGGCAGGTTCACCTCGTTCGCGCCGGTACCACCCGCCCGCATCGCGTGACGGGTATTGGCCGTCATCGTCACGTCGGCCTCCTCGACCCCGTCGAGGGCGAGAACGCGCTCCCGCGCCGCCCGCTTGAATTCCTCCTTCACGGGACAGGCCGGGGTCGTCAGCTCGATCGCGAAGGAGACGCGGGTGCCTTCGATCTTCAGGTCCTTGATGAATCCGAGATCGACGATGCTCTTCTGGAAGTCGGGGTCGATGATCGGCCGCAGGGCGTCGAGTACGTCGCTTGCGGAAACGGGGTCGGCCATGACGGGAATCCTCTCGGGCGCTACCAGTCGGGAGTGATCGGGATCTCCCGAGCGGGGAGGCCCGGAAGAGCCCGATCTTAGCAGCCCAGCGCGGACCCCGTCGGGTGTCCTCGTCCGGCTGGCCGACGGGGAAGGCGGGGATCGGGGCGAAAGGATTCGCGTGAGCAATTTCGACGAAGCCCTCGAGCGCTTCCATCTGGGCGATCTCGAATACGGGGGAGGGCTGGCGAACCATGGCCCGATGGGGGCCGAGGCGCTCGAACGGTTGGGACATCAGGCGCTGATGCCCGCCTTCCTCGGGCTCTATGCGCCGAGGTTGCCGCCGGCGGAGCCGGGTCGGGGGCTCGATCCAGGGGAGGAAGAGAGGGCGCTGGGTGCGTTTTCGCGGGCGGCCGACTGGGTAGCGACCTTCGAGGCGCGACTCGAGACGGGCGATTGGCGAAAGGTCGTCGCGCGCGAGGTCCCGAAGCGTTGGCCCGGGCTGTTCGCGGGGGCGGGACACGGGCTTCTTCGGACGGCCCACGCCGTGCGCGCCCTCGAACAGGAGGACTCGGCCCTTCGACGTCGGGAGCTTGCCCGGGGGCTCGCCTACTGGTCGGCGCGCTACCAGCGACTTCCCGGGCGGCCGGGGATCGGCGAGCAGTCGTGGACCGGGATCCTGGGCGAGGCGCGGTCGGGGGAGCGGCGAGACCCCTTTGCCTGGCCTCTCGTCGGCGAACCCGGGGCGCGGGTCGGCCTTTTCTTCGAGGCGATCGCGCGGCTCGACACTTTTCCCGCCTTTGCCGACGCGATCGAGCGGTTGGCGCGCCCGAGGGCGTCGGATTTCAGCGCCTTCACGAGTGCCCTGGCCCGGCTCGCCTGTGGGCTGTACCTGGAACACCCCGAATCGCGCATCGCCTACGTCCATCTCCTCACGATCCCCAGCGCGATCCGGCTTCTCGCACCCTACGTGACCGAAGCGGAGGCCTGTGAGGGCGCCATGCATGCCTTCCAGGCGATGATGGCGATGCATTCGATGTTCGGCGGGGGACAGGGCGAGCCGGAGCCCGACCCGGAAGTCGAACGGGCGGCCGGGGACTGGAACGAGATCCGCTATCACGCGGCCTGCTCCCTCGAGGAGCATGCGATCAAGATGGCCGAAGCCTGCTGGCGTGAGGATCGGATCGCCTCGGATCCCGTCTTTCGCCGCGCGGCAGCGGATGCGGCGCTCAAGATCGATGCGCGGGGACGCGCGCCGGGTTGTTGAGGGGGCGCGTGCGAGGGGCGGACCCGACCCGGACCGGACATCCGGAACGTGATACGCTCGCCACGGCATGAAGAAGTCTTCCCGGAACACCCGGATCCTGCTCGTCGTCTTTCTCCTCGCCTTCGTGAGCGACCAGCTGACGAAGGCCTGGGTGATCGGACATTTCCACTACGGCGAGCTTCACGTCGTGATTCCGGGTTTCTTCAATCTGACCTACGTCCGCAATCCAGGCGGTGCTTTCAGCTTCCTGGCCACGCTGTCCGAAGGCTTCCGACAGGTCTTCTTCATGGGAACCGGGCTGGTCGCGGTCATCCTCCTGATCGCCTATTTCCGGCGACTGGATCCTCGCGCCTGGATTCCGGCAGTGGCGATCGGTTCGATCCTCGGTGGAGCGATCGGGAACCTGACGGATCGGGTCCTCTACGGCGAGGTGATCGATTTCCTCGATTTCCGATTGATCGGCGGATACGTCTGGCCGACCTTCAACCTGGCGGATAGCTGGATCGTGATCGGTGTCGGGATCCTGATGATCGAGATGTTCCTCGAGTCCGATCAGGATGCGGCCACGACGGTCGCCACGGGCGAGGGGGATCCGGATCCGGATTCTTCGCTCGCGCCGGAGTCGAGCGAGGAGGCAGTCTGACCGAGCGCTGGAGCGGAGGCCGATGCCCGCGAAAGGCGACACGCGCCCGGAGCGCGCCGGGCTCCGGATCAGTCCGATTCGATGCCGGCCGGGGGCAGCGTTCGGGAGAAGATGCGCAGAACGTTCTCGCCCAGGATCTTGCGGATCTGGCTGTCCCGGAGCCCCTCGTCGACCAGCGCCTGGGTGAGTGCCGGAAGTCCGGTCGTGTCGAAGCCGACGACGGTTCCGCCATCGTAGTCGGAACCGAGAGCCGCATGGTCGGCGCCGACCAGCCGGACGACATGGGCGATCGCGCGGGCGATGTCTTTCGGGGCCCGGCCACAGACGGCACTTTCCCAGTAGCCGATGCCGATGATGCCGCCGCCCGCGGCGATCCGTCGGATGTGTTCGTCCGACAGGTTGCGTCGATTGTCGCAGGTCGCGCGAACGCCCGTATGGGAGACGACGGTCGGGCGTCTGGCGAGGTCGAGGACCTCGTCGATGGCCTTCGGAGCGAGGTGGGCCAGGTCGACGATGATCCCGAGTTCTTCCATGTCGGCGATCGTCCGGCGGCCGAGGTCCGTCAGCCCGCCCTTTTCGACGCCGTGTGCCGAACCGGCATACTCGTTGTCGAAGAAATGGGTCAGGCCGATCATGCGATAGCCCGCATCGAAGAGCGTGCGCAGGTGGTCGGGATCGCCCTCCATCGCATGGGCGCCCTCGATCGAAAGCATGGCGCCGACGATCCGGCTCCCTTCGGGACCGGCTGCGACCAGGCGTTCGAGGTCACCGCGATTCTCGATCAGCAGGAGCGAACCGCCGGAGGCGCGTACATAGGCGCGCATCTGCTCGGCGCGATAGAGGGCCCGATCGGTCGGACTCTTCCAGGCGATCGGTGAGAGCTGGAGCATCGCGCCGAAGGTGAGCGCGTCGAGGCCCGGTCTTTCGTTCCGTTCGATGTTGAGACCGAATGGAACGAGGGTCGGCACGGCGAAGACCTGGAGCGCGACGCCGCCTTCGCGCAGGCGGGGCAGATCGACATGTCCGAGATCGCTGCGTTCCAGCAGATCGCGCCCGAAGAGCAGGGAGTCGGCATGGAGGTCGGCGATGAAGCTCGTATCGTGGAGCGCGCGGGCGCGTGGGGAGATGGCCGGAAGGGGGACGGGCTCGACGCGGTTCACGAAACCTTCGAGACGAAGGGCGAGGGCCAGCCAGAGAAGCGCGATGACGACGGCGACGATCGCGCCATATCGGGCTGCCGTGCGTCGCCAACTCATCTCGTCGCTCTCCTCGCGCCGCCCGTTCGCCGCGCCGTGTCCACCGGCGTGTCCGGCTGGCACCGTCGTCGGTTCCGCGGCGGTCGGTCTCACGAGGGATGTTCCCGAGCCCGAACCTCAGACGACCATTCCGGCCAGGCAGCCTGTCATGCAGGTGGCCAGCGTGCCGGCGAGGATCGATCGTAGCCCAAGGCTCGCGGCTTCGGACCGGCGATCGGGCGCGATTCCCTGGATTCCGCCGAGCAGGATCGCGAGGGAACCGAAATTGGCGAATCCGCAGAGCGCGTAGGACGCGATGATCGCGCTGCGTGGGGCGATCGTCCCCTCGTGCATCGCTTCGGCCAGCGACTGGTAGGCGACGAACTCGTTGACGATCGTCTTGAGACCGATCAGCGCTCCGATCTCCCGTGCGTCATTCCAGGGGACACCCATCGCGGCGGCCAGGGGCGCCAGGAGGAACCCCAGGATCGATTGGAGGGTGAGTCCGGGTGCGCCGAAGAGGCCGCCGATCCCGCCGACCACGAGATTCACGAGGGTGATCAGCGCGACGAAGGCGACGAGGAGTGCTCCGATGTTGAGGGCGAGGCGCATCCCGACGAGTCCACCCTCGGCGGCGGCATCGATCAGGTCGTTGGCCGGCATCTTCTCGAGCGGGGGACTCGTGCCGAGGGTTTCGGGCGTTCCGGTTTCGGGCAGCATGATCTTGGCGACGACGATTCCGGCGGGTGCCGAGACCAGACTCGCCACGACGAGATGACCCGCGAAGCCGTCTCCCAGGATCGCGACGTAGGCGAGCAGGACCGACCCGGCGATCGTCGACATGCCCAGGGTCATGAAGGTGAAAAGCTCCGATCGGGTCATGCCCGCGAGATAGGGGCGGATCACGACCCCGGATTCGATCAGCCCGACGAAGACGTTCGCGATCGCGGCCAGGGCTTCGGCACCCGAGAGCCGCATCGTCCGGGCGAGGATCCGCGCGAGGCCATGGACGACGGGCTGGATCCAGCCAAGGTAGTAGAAGATGCCGAAGAGGCTGCCCATCACGATGATGACGGGCAGGACGTCCAGGGCGAAGGTATGCCCGATCGTGGCGAGGGGGCCGAAGACGAAGGCCACCCCCGCGTCCGTCGTCTCGATCAGCACCTCCACCGGGATCTCGACGAACGAAAAGAAGAGCCTGCCGAAGGGGGTCGCGAGGAGCCCGACGGAGAGCAGGATCTGCAGGGCCACGCCCCACGCGACCAGCCTCTTGTCGATTGCCCGGCGGTCGCTCGAAACGAGCCAGGCGACGCCGAGCAGAACGAGGAAACCGAGGGCCGAGATCCCGCGCAGGCCGAGTTCGCTCATGGAACCCCGTCTCCCTGGTTTCCCGCTTCCGGGGCTGGTCCGCCGCCGTATCGGGGATCATCCGATTCCCCGTGGAAGCCTCGAGCCCCCCCGGTTGCCTCGCGGCCGTCGTCGGGAAAGGCCTCGACGAAGCGACGGACGACCGCGACCGGATCCTTCGCGGCGGCGACTGCGGAGATGACCGCGACGCCGGCGACGCCGGCCCGGAGAAGATCCGGCAGATGTTCGGGGCGGATCCCACCGATCGCCACGAGTGGCCGGGGCCCGGCGAGCCGCGTGGCCCGGGCGAGCGCTTCGAGTCCGCGCGCATCGAATCCGGGATCCTTCGACGTCGTGCCGAAGACGGGCCCGAAAGCGACATAGTCGACGTCCTCGCCGCGGGCGGCTTCGAGTTCTCCGCTCGTGTGGGTCGAACGGCCGATGGCGAGTCGCCTCCGGGCCTCGGCGGGGATCGCCGAAGGCGGCAGATCGGTCTGGCCGAGATGGACGGCGTCCGCGTCGGAAAGGAGCGCCAGGTCGAATCGATCGTTCATGACGAAGCGGGCGCCCGACGCCCGCGTGATCGTCCGGATGGCGACCGCCCACTCGAGCACCTGGCGATCGGTCGCGTGTTTCGCACGCAGCTGGATGACCGGGGCCCCACCGGCGCAGGCCTTCCGGGCCTGCTCGACGGGATCGCTGGCCCAGCGCGGGTCGTCGTCGACGAGGACATGCAGGCCCCGGTAGTCCTGTCCGCGATCGGTCATGCGCGCCTCATGGATGTCGGCTGGTCAGCTCGATGCCGAGTTCCGTGATCTTCTTCCGGAGCGTGTTCCGGTTGATCCCGAGCAGCGCGGCCGCCCGGATCTGGTTTCCCTGGGTCCGCTCGAGCACGGTTTCGATCAGTGGCTTTTCGATCCGCTGCTGGATCGTCTGGTGGATCCGGATCGATTCCCCGCCCGCGTCGAGAAGCCGATCGACCTCCCGGACGACGAGTTCTTCGAGGCTGGTCTCGGCACCGGCAGCCGGCGACCGGGGTTCGAGGAAGTCGAACTCATCCGGCGAGAGGACGTCGTTGGTCGAGAGGACGAGGGCGCGCTTGATCGCATTCTCGAGTTCGCGCACGTTGCCCGGCCAGTCGTGCCGCTCGAGGCGCTCGATCGTCTGTTCGGGAAGGCTGACCGGACCCTCCGCGAGTTCCGGTGCATAGCGTTCGACGAAATGCTGCGCGAGGGTACGGACGTCTTCGATGCGTTCGCGCAGCGGCGGAATCGACATGGGAACGACCCGCAGCCGATAGAGCAGGTCCTCGCGGAAAGAGCCCTCGCGTACGCGCTCGTCGAGGTCGCGATGGGTGGCTGCGATGATCCGGACGTCGACCCTCTCTGCGTCGCGACCGCCGACGGGCGTCACCTCGCCCGACTGGAGGACGCGCAGGAGCTTGGCCTGCAGATCGACGGGCATGTCCCCGATCTCGTCGAGGAAGAGGGTGCCGCCCGAGGCCTCGCGAAAGCGGCCAGCGCGCGAGGAGGTCGCGCCCGTGAAGGCGCCCCGCTCATGGCCGAAGAGCTCGCTCTCGAGCAGTTCCCTGGGAATGGCGGCGGCGTTCACGGCGACGAAGGGCTGCTCGGCCCGTGGGCTCGCCGCATGGATCGCATGGGCCACGAGTTCCTTGCCGGTTCCGCTTTCGCCCGTGATCAGCACGGGCACGTTGCGCGGGGCGACCTTGCCGACCGTCTTGTAGATCTCGAGCATCGGTCGGCTCGATCCGACCAATCGATCGCCGCCCGGCACGACGGCGCGGCCGACCGCGCGGCGAAGGGAACGGACCTCGTCCTTCAGCGCCCGGGTCGAGAGGGCCTTTTCCGCGAGGGCCTTCACCTCGGCGATGGCGAAGGGCTTCACGAGATAATCGAGAGCACCCGCCTTCATCGATTCGACGGCGTTCTCGAGCAGGTTCTGGGCCGTGATGATGACGATGGCGACGTCGTTGCCACTCGCGCGGCATTGTTGCAGGACCTCGATCCCGGTCGGGCCCGGCATGCGGATGTCGAGGAAGGCGAGATCGAAGGTCTCCCGCATCAATTCGGCCAGGGCCGCGTCGCCGTCCTCGACCGCGACGACGTGATGGCCCAGGCTTTCGAGGACCTCGCCGAGGACGAAACGGATCGAGGGTTCATCGTCGGCGACGAGGACGTTCATCGCGGATTCGTCTTCGATCATGCGTCGGGCTCCTGTGCGGGCGGTTGGAGGGGAAGGTCGACATGGATGGACGTGCCCTCGCCCTCCTCGGACTCGATCCGGAGTCGGCCACCATGCCGGCCGATCCAATGGCGCGCGACCGCAAGGCCGAGCCCCGTGCCCTTGCGGCGGGTCGTGAAGAAGGGGGTCGACAGCCGGTGGCGGATCTCGGTCGCGATACCCGGCCCCGTGTCTTCGATGCTGACCTCGATGGTCGGCCGCGGTCGGCCATCCAGTCCGACGATGCGGTTCTCCAGGGTCATGCGGGTCGAGAGGGTCAGCGTGCCCCCCGTCTCCTCCATCGCCTGGATCGCATTTCGTGCCAGGTTCAGGAAAGCCTGTTGCAGGCGCGCCGGGTCGGCCGAGATCTCGGGAAGCGAAGGGTCGTAGACGCGTCGGATCTCGACGTTCTCGTGGCCGCGTTCGAACTCGAGGAGGTCGAGGAGCGCATCGAGGGGGCGATGGATGTTCACCATCTCGAGCTCGAGCCGGTCGCCCCGGGCGAAGATCATCAATTCGTCGAC
This sequence comes from Deltaproteobacteria bacterium, assembly GCA_011051925.1. Lineage (GTDB taxonomy): Bacteria > Myxococcota_A > UBA9160 > UBA9160 > UBA4427 > UBA4427. The sequence goes on along the minus strand of DRKE01000264.1, from coordinate 5,698 downwards.
CAGGTTCGAGATCCGATCGACCTCGTCGATGATCAGTCGCGAGGCGCGGCGCGCGCGATCGCTCGTGACATCCATGCTGATCAACTCCGCGGCGCCACGGATCCCGCCGAGGGGGTTCTTCACTTCGTGCGCGATGCCCGCCGCGATGTGGCCATAGGATTCCTGCCGCTCCCGCTCGCTGATCTCCTCGCGGAGCGTTCGTGTTCGACTGCGATCGCGCAGGGCGATCGCGATTCCCGGCGCGCCCGCATCGCCCTCTCCGAGGATCGAAACCGCGACGTCGACGGGGACCGCCGGGGCCAGGCGACGGGGGAAGTCGACCTCGTCGTGGATGGAGGCCCGCCCCGACGAGCGCACGCGCTCGATGATCTCGCAGACCGGATGATCGGGGCCGAGCATTTCCGTGAGCTTCCTTCCCGGCATCCCTTCGCTCGAGACCGCGAAGAGCCGGGCAGCCTCGGAGTTGAGAAGTTCGATGCAACCCCCTTCGTCGAGCACGACCACGCCTTCGAGAAGCGCATCGAAAATGCCCTGTAGGTCGTATTCCATCGGCTCGCAGACGCGCTCGAAGCGGGGAGGGGCGACTCGCAGGAGGGAAGTTCACGAGACTGCCTGATTTTTGAGCACTCTAGCAGTCCTCTTCCCGACCGGCGAAGCAGCCGACGAGGGCGGGGCCGGTCTTCGCGCCCGTTGCCCGGTGCCGGAGGCGTCCGGCCGAGCCGGGGTCGGGGTCCCCACGTCGGGCTCCAGGGGGTAAGGTTCCATGCCATGCGCGAAGGACTCAGTGTCGGCGAGGCCCAGGACCGGATCCTCGAGGCCACGCCCCGACTCGGCGACGAGACGATCCCGGCCTTCGAGGCGGCGGGCCGCGTATTGGCGGAACCCATCGACTCCACGCGCCGCCATCCGCCCGCGGACTCCTCGGCGATGGACGGGTATGCCCTGCGTCGCGAGGACGTGTCGAAGGCTTCCGCCGAATCCCCGGTTTCCCTGCCGGTCGTTTTCGAGGTTCCGGCCGGCGGGCACGGCGTGCGGCCCCTGGCGCCGGGCGAGGCTGCCCGGATCTTCACGGGGGCACCCCTGCCGGAGGGGGCGGACGCCGTCGTTCGTCAGGAGGATACGCGGGCCGGAAAGGGTCGTGTCGAGATCCGCGTTACTCCATCGCCGGGGGAGCACGTGCGTCGTGCCGGCGAGGATTTCCAGGCCGGTGATCGGCTGATCGAGGCGGGTGTGGTCCTCGGTCCGGCCCATCTCGGCGTACTCGCCTCGATCGGACGCAGCATGGTCGCCGTTCATCAGCAGCCCTCGGTCGCCCTTCTATCGAGCGGCGACGAGCTCGTCGAACCCGATCGCCCGGTCGATGGCGGGCGGATCGTCTCCTCGAACTCCTATACGCTGGCGGCGCAATGTCGCGAGATCGGGGCGCGGCCGATCTATCTCGGCATCGCCCCGGACGAGCCCCGGTCGATCGAGAAACGCCTGCGCGCGGGACTCCGGGCCGATGTGATCGTGAGCTCAGCGGGTGTGTCGGTCGGAGATCACGATCATGTCCGCGGTGTTCTCGAGCGGATCGGTTGCAGACTCCGGTTCTGGGGCGTCCGGATGAAGCCCGGCTATCCCCTCGCCTTCGGTGTGATCGAAGCGACGGGCACGCTGGTCTTCGGGTTGCCCGGGAATCCGGTGTCGGCGGCCGTCACCTTCGAGGAGTTCGTTCGACCCGCCCTCCGAAAGATGATGGGACACCGTTCGCTCTTTCGCCCGGTCGTGCGGGCCCGCCTGGCCGAGAGCCTCCACAAGAAGGCGGGTCGACTCCATTTCGTACGTGTCCGGCTCGAGTCGCGGGACGGGGAGGTCTGGGCGAGGGCGACGGGCAACCAGAGTTCGGGTGTCCTGACCTCGCTCATCCGGGGCGAGGGATTGGCGATCTTTCCCGCGGAATCCGAAACGCTCGTGGCGGGGAGCGAGGTCCACGTCCAGATCCTGGACATGGGTTTCTTCGACCGGGCCGACCGGGGGTTCTAGTGCCGACCAGCCGTCTCGGCCATGTCACGGGTGCACTGCTTCTCGGCGGAGAGTCGGGTCGGATGGGTCGCGACAAGGCGCACCTCGAGTGGCGCGGAGAGGCGTGGTCGACGCGCGCCGCCCGGATGCTGTCGAAGGTCTTCGAGGAGGTCCTGTTGGTCGGGGGGAATCCGGAAGAGGGGGCGCCGGGGCGTCGCGTACCCGATCCGCCGGGACCGCCGTGTGCGCTTCGGGGGCTTTTCGGGGCGCTGGCATCGGCCACGTCGCCCCGGGTCCTGGTCCTGGCGACCGACCTTCCCCTTCTTTCGATGGATCTGTTGCTCGCGCTGACCGCCTGGCCCGAACGGGACGCGGTCGTCCCGACGGATTCCGGGGGCGACCATCCCCTCTGCGCGATCTATCGTCGTGAGGCCTGTCTGTCGATCGCGGCGGCCCATCTCGAGGCCGGGCGCCTCTCCCTTCGCGAGTTGCTCGGCGGGGTCGATACGGATCGCGTTTCCCTGGAGGCGCTGGGCCTGGAGGATCTCGAGCCCTCGCCTCTCACGAACGTCAACACGCCAGCCGAGCTGGCCCGATTGGAGGCAACCTGATCCGATGCTCGATCTCGCACGCCTCGAGCGTCTGAAGCTCGTCCGGCGACCGCCGGGACAGCGTTTCTTCGGCCGGCTGCTGGGCGCGAACTATCGCTGGTTCCCGGGCGTCGAGCTCGTTCTCGAGCATCGGGAACGGATTCCCACTCGGCCGGTCATCTACGCGATGAATCATACGGATCGCTACAACTACTGGCCCTTCCAATATGCGCTCTGGAAACGCCTGGATCGCTTCACGGCGACCTGGGTCAAGGGAAAATACTATGAAGGGGCCTTCCTCGCCTGGTTCATGGAGAGCATGGCCCAGTTGCCGACGGTTTCGCGAGGCTATCTGATCACCCGGGATTTCGTGTCGGTGATGAAGCGAACGCCGACGGACCGGGAATACGCGCTGTTGCGGGCCGCCGTCGACGCGCGTGCGATCGGGGAGGCCGGAACGTTGCCGACGCCGCCCGATGTGCCCGAAATGCTCCTGCGCAAGCCGCGCAATCCCTTCGGCGTCGCCTACGATCCGGCCGGGGAGGATTATGCGGACTATATCTGCGCCACGTTTCGTGCGATGATGGCGCGCTTCGTCGATCTGAATCGACGCGCGATGGAGATCGGGCTGGATCTGCTCGTCTTTCCGCAGGGCACGCGCTCGAAGCGACTGCTGCCCGGCCATTCGGGCCTGGCCCAGGTCGCCCTCCATCTCGAGGCGCCGATCGTCCCGGTCGGCTGCAATGGCTCGGACCTCGTCTATCCCGGTGCATCGCCCTTCGCGCGAAAGGGTCGGATCGTCTATCGGGTCGGCGATCCGATCTTCCATGAGGATCTCGCCGCGTTCCACATCAAGGAGCCCTTCGTCCCTTTTTCGGCGACCGCGGAACGCGACCATGCCGCCGAGTTCCGGGGTGTGACGGATCTCGTGACCGAGCGGATCGATGCGCTCCTCGATCCGGAATACCGACGCGCGAGCGATCCCGAGAGCGAGGCGGACGCGGCGACGGAGCGGGGAGCCGACCGGTTCGTGTAGGCGATCGCGATCGCCCGGGTGGAACGGGCGCGATCGACGGAGGGCCCTGGCGCAAGCGGACGTGATCCTTCCCGGATCGTCAGCGCTTTCGTCGAGGCCGGGATCGATCCGTTCGCCGGATCTTCGCGATGAGATCCGTCGTTCGTGCGGCGGGGACGATCTTCAGGCGGACGACGCGACCACCCTGGGCTTCGACCTCTTTCCGACCGACGATCCCTTCGAGGGGCCAGTCACCGCCTTTGGCGAGGATGTCGGGACGCAGGGAGCGGATCAGCCGGATCGGCGTGTCCGCGGCGAAGCCCACGACCCAATCGACGCAGGCGAGTGCCGCGACGACCTCCATCCTCGTTCGGGCCGGCTGGATCGGTCGATCGGGGCCTTTGGCCCGGCGGACGCTCACGTCGAGATTGACCGCCACGACGAGACGGTCGCCGAGGGCACGGGCCTCCTCGAGGCTCCGGATGTGGCCGACGTGCAGGAGGTCGAAGCAGCCGTTCGTGAAGACGACCGTCTCGCCGGCTCGGTGCGATCGAGCGACCCGCTCGGCGAGGGCCTTCGCGGTCAGGATCCGCGAACGTGCCGGATCGGGCTTCACGAGTCGTCCTTGTCGAGACCGAAGAGGAATCGCAGGGCCTTGAACGGGGCCTTGATCGCATCGGGCACGCTCGACATGAGGGTCTTCAGCGGGAGGGCTTCGACATCCGGAGCGTCGATGGGTCCCTTGACCTTGAAATAGGCGCCGATGAGCCCGCGATCCGAACCGGGCAGGAAGCTGCGAAGCAGCGGCAGGTTGCCCAGGATCTCGCCCCCCGAGCGGAAGAGGAAGATCCCGACCACGGCCCGGATCGGGGCCGGATGGCGATTGGTGTCAAGACGGACGTTCGCGTAGACGCGAAGGGGGCCTTCGATCTCGAAATCCTCGATTCCCAGGCGGCCATGATCGAGGGTCAGGGTTCCGGTCATGGTTTCGTAGAGCAGTTCATCGGCATTGGCGAAGGGATTGTATCCCTCGGTCGCCTTCCCCAGCCGGAGCAACAGGGGCAGACTGGTCAGGATCCGACCTTCCCGGGCTTCGATCCGGACACGTCCGTCGAGTTCGGCGATGAAGGGTGCATCGGGTCGGACCGGACCACCGAGGGATCCCGTCGCGCCGACCTGTCCCGTCACGAGATCGGGCGGCAGCGCGACGAATTCGCTCATGCCCTCGAAGCGGGCGCCCGTGATCGCGAAGGAGAGATCGAGGTCGACGGCGTCGGGCCTGGTCAGATCGAGGGCGACGCGAAGGGCGGCCTTTCCCTCCGGTTCGAGTCCGATCTCGATGTCGCTGCCGAGAAGCTTCGAACCCTCGAGGCGCGCGAAGCCGGTCGCCTTCCGGAAGGGGAGACGGGGTCGCGGTCGGAATCCGATTTCGAAACGCGCTGAACCCCAACGGATGGGCGGGGTCTTCCCGGCCGATCCGGATCCGGCCCGTGTCGGCCGGGAAGACCCGGAATCGGTCCGGGTCGTGGTTTCCCGTTCGGCAACCGCCCGGTCCGGGGGCGCCGTCGCGGCTTCGGGCTCGGGCGGGGGGCCCAGCCGGAGTCGGGCGTTCACGCTCGGTGTCTCCGGGTCGTTGTACCAGATGGCGTCGCCCTGGATCGAAGCGCCGCCGAGCGTTCCTTCGCGAATCCGCATCTGCATCCCGTGGCGAAGGGGTTCGACGAGGACGCGCAGATCGCGAAGGGGCCAACGGAAGAGAGGATGATCGAGGTGGTCGATGGCCAGGCCGATCGCTTTCACGGGGGGCAGGGCATCGGGATCCCGGGGTCGCAGGATCTGGAGCAGCGGCCGGAGGCCGGGAACCGGTGGCGGCACGACGGAAACCGTTCCGACCGCATCCGAAGCGCGGATCAGATGGGAGACGCCGTCGACGATCAGGTTCATCTCCGGCAGGCGCGTTCCGCGGTAGACGCCCCTCACGCGTTGCAGACTGATCTGGTCTTCCAGCCATTCGATCTCGCCTTCGAGGTCCTCGATCCGGTCTTCGCCTCCCGCGGCGACCCTGAACTGCTCGAATGCGCCGCCCAGAAGG
>DRKE01000263.1 GCA_011051925.1 Deltaproteobacteria bacterium | reverse complement strand
TGGCCGATGACGGCACCGGCCAGGGTGCCCCAGGCGAAGCCCTCCGCCCCGGGCATCAGGAGACCACCCAGGATGGGCGCGGCGCTGTAGAGGACGGACGCCCAGGCCTGGGGTGCGAATCGCCCATGGGCCATCAGGACGCCACGCAGGATCCCGCCGGTCAGGAAGAAGACCTGTGCGGGAAGCACGATGCGCATCAGATGCACGGTCCGGGCCAATGTCGCCTCATCGAAGGCACTGAATTGCAGCCGGAGGAGCGGCTCTGCGGAGAACCAGAGCACGATCGTCGCGGCCGTGGCCAGCAGCCCGACATGCCCGACGACGGTCGACGCGAAACGGGCGGCCGCATCGGCCCCCTCCGCCTCGAGACGCCGGACATAGGGGGGCGTGACCGCGACGGCCGCGGCGCCGGCCGCCATCAGATAGCCCAGGATGTCCGGGATCATGAACGCGGCGAAATAGGCGTCGGCCGCCGTGCCGACACCGACCTCGGTCGCGAAGAGCGCGTCCCGGGCGAAGCCCAGCAGACGCGCCAGCAGGACGCTGCCCGCGAGCAACCCCGCCGCGTTCACGATGCCCCGACCCGAACCACTCATGATGCGACGGGCATCGGACCAGCCGATCCGCCCCGATCCGTCGGGACGCCGGCATGGGCTCTCACGCCCCACCCATCCGAAACCAGCGCGACGGCGGGCGTCATCGCGGATTCGGCTCCCGCCAGATCGTCCCGTCCCAGGCTTCCACGACGAAATCGTCGCCATCCCTGCCCTTCGCGAAGGGATGATCCAGAGGGACCTTTCCGTGGGGCGTGTCGAGAACGTATCGGGGAATCGCGAAGCCAGTCGTCCTTCCGCGCATCCCCTTGAACAGGGACACTCCGTCTTCGATCGCCACGCGGAAATGCGCCGTGCCTTCGAGGAGCTGCGCCTGGTAGACGTAGTAGGGGCGGACGCGCATCCGAACGAGGCCTTCGCAGAGCGCCTTCATCACCCCGGGGTCGTCGTTCACGCCCTTCAGCAACACGCTCTGGTTGCCGACGGGAATTCCGGCCCGCAGCAGTCGATCGCAGGCTTCAGCAGCGTCCGGTGTAAGTTCCTTCGGATGGTTGAAATGCGTGTTCAGCCAGATCGGATGGAAGCGCTCGAGCATGCTGCACAGGGCTTCCGTCACGCGAAAGGGCAGGGTCACGGGAAGGCGCGTGCCCAGTCGGATCAACTCGACATGGGGAATCGCGCGCAGGCGCTTCAGCAGCCATTCGAGACGGGCATCCGAGAAGACGAGGGGATCGCCGCCCGTGAGCAGGACATCACGGATCTCCGGCGTCCGCGCGATCCAGTCGAGCGCGATCTCGAGTTCGCGTTTCTGCATGCGCCAGCCCGCCTCGCCCACCATCCGCTTGCGGAGGCAGTAGCGACAATAGAGCGCGCATTCGTTGTTCACGCAGAACGCGATGCGATCGGGATAGACCCGGATCACGTTCTTGACCGGGGAGTGGGCGACCTCATCGAGGGGGTCGGCCAATCCCGCCGGATCCCCGAGTTCGTCGGGGGACGGGACGACCTGTCGACGGATCGGACAATCGGGATCTTCGGGATCCATCAGCGAAGCGAAGTAGGGAGTGATCACGAATCGGAAGCGCTCGGCCAATGCCGCGATCGCCGCGATCTCCCGGGGTGTCGGATCGATCCATTCTCGCAGCGCATCGGCCGTGCGGATCCGATGGCGCATCTGCCAACCCCAATCCCGCCATTCGGACTCCGCCACGCCCGCCGGCGGCGCCGAAGAACGCGATGTCTCGTGGCACGCGGCGGATCCTGCCCCTCCCTTCCGCATCATCCCGCTGCCCTCCCCCTCGAGAATCCGAGCCGGTCGAGGCCGGCGGAGATGCAACGGCCGAGCATCTCGGAAAGCGTGCATCCCTCGAGCTCCGCGAGAATGGCGAAGGTCCCGTCGGTGGCAAAGGTCGGAAGCGGATTGATCTCGAGAAAAACCGGGTCGCCGGCCTCGTCGAGCCGGAAGTCGACCCGGGCGAAGTCGCGACACTCGAGGGCTTCGAAGGCGCGGCGCGCGAGATCCGCCAGCGTGGCCTCCACCTCGGGAGGGAGGACCCCGGTCGTCCTGTACTCGAGTTCGGCCTCCGGTTCCTTCTCCGCGATGCCGGCAACCCCCTCGAGCGCATGAAGCCCGATTCCCGTCTTCCGTTCGAGGGCCCGCTCGAGGGCCGGAAGAACGCGCGGGGGGGCATTGCCGATCAGGGTCAGCGTGTATTCCGGTCCGGGCACGAACGCTTCGACGAGGGCCGGCTGGGCATAGTCCGCCACGATCCGCTCGACCTCGGCCGCCAGCGCCGCGCGGGATTCGACCCGGGACGTCGACCGGATCCCCTTGGCCGTTCCTTCCCAGCGCGGCTTGACGAAGAGGGGAAAAGGCGCCGGAAGAGAGCCCGCTTCCGCTTCACGCCGCGATGCCATGGTTCGCTGGGCCGCCACGGGAATTCCCGCCGCAGCGAACCAGCGATTGGCCCAGGCCTTGTCGAGCGAGAGGGAGAGGGTCAGCGCATCGGAACCGATCGTGGGAATCCCCGCCATCTCGAGCAGGACGGGCGCCCAC
>DRKE01000262.1 GCA_011051925.1 Deltaproteobacteria bacterium | reverse complement strand
CGGGGTCATCGCATAGAAGGCATCGACGAACCCTTCCGTCCCGTACACGAGATCGCGATAGGCCTCCCGGGAGGCATCCGCCAGGAAGGAGAACGTCTCGCGCCAGACGGGCAGGGGCTCCTTGGATGAAGGGCCGGTGCCCCCTCCCAGCGACGCCTCGAGAGTAGCCGCCAGCAGCACTTCCAGATGATAGGCCGCAGCGCTCCGACGACCGTATTTCGAAGCGATCACCTCGCCCTGCTCGGTCAGCTTGATCCGCCCCTTCACCGTCCCCCGTGGCTGCGCCAGGATGGCACGATGGGTCGGTCCTCCCCCGCGCGCGATCGTTCCCCCGCGGCCGTGAAAGAATTCCAGGCGAATGCCTTCATCTTCCGCCTGGCGAGCCAATCCACGCTGGACTTCTTCGAGGGCCGCACACGCGGCGAGATACCCACCGTCCTTCATCGAATCGGAATAGCCGAGCATGATCTGCTGGCGCATGCCGCGGGCCTCGAGCTGTCTCCGATAGGCCTTCGAGCGATAGAGTCGATCCATCGAGGACACGGCGCCTCGAAGGCTTTCGATCGACTCGAAGAGCGGCACGATATTGACGTCGCTCTCGAAGCCCGACGCACCCGCCGGACGCGCAAGACCCACCTGACGACAAAGGGCGAGAAGCTCGAGAACGGGTATCGCGTTCTCCGTATCGCTGATCACGAGATCGCGTATCGCTCGACCCTCGGGCGGAACCGGAAGGCTGGCGACGAGGCGGAGCGTGTCGATCACCTCCCTCGCATCGTCCGAAAGTCCGGATTCCGGGATGGGAATCGTCTCCTCGGCGAGGATCACGTCCTCGAGAAACGCGCTCTGCTTCGCCAACGGAAGTTTCTCGAGCGGCCCCTCCGCCGGGCAGATCAGCTCGGCCCGGGCCTGCCGATGCTTCGCCTGGTTCTGACGGATGTCGAGAGAAACGAAATCGAAGCCGAAGACATCGAGCAGGACGATCAGCTCGTCGAGCGGCCCTTCGACCATGCGCCTTGCGCCATTCTCGATGAGACTCTCCCGAATGAGTTCGAGGTCCGCGCGCATCGCCTGGGCATTCGGATAGCCTCCGAGTTCACCTGGCGACAGGTTCTTCCGATCCTCTTCGAGCGTGGCTTCGAGACGGATCGCAATCGCATTCAGCTTGATGCGATAGCGCTCGGAGGTGTTGCGACCCTCGGTCCGCTCGCGCAGAAGGGGAAGCGAGGCAAGATCCTCTTCGATCGACGCCGCGAGCGCCTCCGAAATCGGCGTGCGCCGATCGGAGATCGTGAATCGCTCGATCAGGGGCGGGATCTCCGATCGGTAGTGTTCGAGGATCGCGGCGCGATAGAGGCGTAGCGCTTCACGCGTCGTCTCGGCGGTCACGAATGGGTTTCCGTCCCGGTCGCCCCCCATCCACGACCCGATCCGAAGACTCCGATGCGCGGCATGCTCGACTTCGGGGGCGCGGGCGGGGCTTCGATGCCCGTAGACTTCTTCGAACTCGACGAGAAGGCGCGAGGTCGCCTCGGGAACCGCATGGACGAGGACCGTCTGCAGGACGTGGATCGCATAGCGGACCTCGTCGAGAGGGGTCGGCTTGCGTGTTCGCAGGGTGGTCGAGAGCCAGAGTCCCGTGATCTCCGCGAGGATCTCGTCCTCGATCTGCTTCCGGGACGTAGCGCGTGCCTTCTCGCGGAGGGCCAGCAGGCGGTCGATCCGATCGAGGGTTTCCCGAAGCGACCAGCGGAGCGCCTCGGTCGGATGCGCGGTCAGGACGATCGTCACCCGGAGGTCCGAGATGCCGGACGCGATGGCCTTCGGAGACAGGCCCGCCTTTCGCAGGCGCGAGAAGAGCGCGCGGAACCCGTCTCGATCGACGCGAGAGCGGGTTCGCTCCGCATGGCGTTCCTCGGCCACGTTGAGGAGCCAGAAGAGAAGCGTGAAGGTTCGGGCCACTTCGATCAGTTCTTCGACCTTCATCCGCCGAAGCCGACGGATCAACTTCTTCTCGTCCTTCGACGCATAACGTGTTCGAAGGCGTTGGGCGAGTTCCCGGATCTCATCGATCGACCGGGCATAGGACGCGCCCTTCTGCTCGGCGATCACACGATCGTGCGCCTCGAGAAGAAACTCGAAGGTGTCCTTCATCGTGGAGTCCATCCCGGCGTCCCTCGGGTTCCAGCGTCCGCTTCCCCGGTCTCGCTCGCGCCCGGCTGTCTGCGAAGCGCCCGGAGAGCGGTCTCGAAATCATCCGGAAGCGGGATCTCGACCGCGATCTCGTCGACGGCCAGCCGCGCTGCGTGCAGCAGGGTCCGCTCCGCTCGGATCGGCAAGGCGGAATCCGTCCGCTCCGGCTCCTCCCCATCGGGCCCCTTTCCGTATTCCGCGTCCCCGAGAACGGGATGTCCGAGGTGGGCCAGGGTTGCCCGGATCTGATGGAGAAAGCCCGTTTCGAGGCGCACTTCGACGAGACTGGCACGCTCGAAGACCTCGATCGGCAGGACGCGTTGGCGACAGGGATGACCGCCCTCGACGACGCTCACATGGGCCGGATGATGGCGCGTGACCGCGAGTGGAAGGTCCACGCGTCGGATCGCCTCGAATCGACCGGCCACCAGGGCCAGATAGGATTTCGCGACGCGATGTTCGCTGAACGCGCCGCGCAAGCGTTTCCAGAGGGCCTCGTTCGTCGCGAAAACGAGGGCGCCCGTCGTATCGACGTCGAGCCGATGGACGACTCCGGAACGCAAGCCGCCTTCTCCCACGCCCAGCATTTCCGGATGGCGCGCGATCACCGCATTCAACATCGTGTCGCATTGATCCGGTCGCAGCGGATGCACGCCCCGTCCCGATGGCTTGTCGACGACCAGCCATCCCTCGCCCTCGGCCACCCGATGCCATTCGAGATCCGGTCGCGGAACGGGTCGTTCGTCCTCGGCCCGAAGGACGCCTTCGACCTCGAAGACGTCTCCCACCCGGATCGGGAGGGATTTGTCCGACAGGCCGAGCGTTCTTCCCGCGCGCTTGATCTGGCCGACCTCGAGCAGATGCCGGACGCGGGCCCGGGAGAGGCCGAGCCGATCCGCCAGGAAGCGGTCCAGCCGTTCGGGCCCGTGATCGGGGCTGACTTCGACCGTCGTCGATTCCACGGTTGCCTCCTTGATTCCCGGGGTCATGGGCCTCTGCGGGCGAAAGCCGGCGAGCCACCGATGGCGTTCCCCCAAGGTGAGGCTAGCAGGATACGAGGGCGTCCCGGAGCAGAGCCGCGTGGCGCCCGGCAGCCAGGCGGCCTCGGCCCGAGTCGTGCGATCCCACGCGGAGCGGGAGTCACCGGGATTCGCAAGGCGGAACCACGCGGGGTACCCTCGGGCGCTTCCCGGATCCGGGATCCGTCGTCCATCCGATCGCCCTCCACGGAGGCGGGTTGCCGGGCTGGACGAGACGGGCGGCACGACGGCAGAAGCAGGGTCTGAAGAATCGATGACGGCGGTCTCGCGACAGAGCAGCAAACGACCCACCCGGGCGTCCATCGATGCGCCCCACGTCGCCATCATGGATACGACCCTGCGCGATGGCGAGCAGACGCCGAACGTCTCCTACACACCGGCCGAGAAACTCCAGCTGGCACGCATGCTCCTCGTCGAACTCGATGTCGATCGGATCGAGATCGCGTCGACCCGGGTCTCCGCAGGCGAGCTGGAGTCCGCGACGGCGATCACGAAATGGGCCCGCAAGGCACGACTCATCCAACGGATCGAGATGCTCGGCTATTGCGATGGCCGGAAATCCGTCGACTGGATCTGCAGCGCGGGCGGCAAGGTCATCAATCTCCTGACCAAGGGCTCGGAACGCCATTGTCTCCAGCAGCTGGGCCTGAGTCCCGCCGAGCATCGCGAACGCATCGCCGAAACCGTGCGCTATGCGCGGAAGAAGCGCTTGACCGTGAACGTCTATCTCGAAGACTGGTCGAGCGGCGTCCGCGATTCCTTCGACTACGTCTTCGCGCTGGTCCAGGCGCTACGCGATCTGCGTGTCGCCCGGATCTACCTGGCGGATACCCTGGGGATATTCTCCCCCGACGACGTCACGCGATATGTCGGGTTGATGACGGCCACCTGGCCCGCCGTCGATTTCGAGTACCACGGACACAACGACTATGGCCTCGCCACCGCGAATTGCCTGGCCGCGATCCGAGCGGGCGTGCGCGGTGTCCACACCAGCGTGAACGGAATGGGCGAAAGAGCGGGCAATACCTCCCTGGCCGAGGTGGTGGCGGCGATCCACGACCACAGCGACGCGCGGACGAGCGTCCGCGAGGACCGATTGACCGCGCTCTCGAGTCTCGTCGAAACCTTCTCGGGCAAGGAGGTTTCCGCGAATACCCCGATCGTGGGGCGCGACGTCTATACCCAGACCGCCGGGATCCATGCCGACGGGGATGCCAAGGGGGATCTCTACGCCACACGGCTGGCTCCCAGGCGATTCGGGGGTGCGCGACGCTATGCGCTCGGGAAATTGTCCGGCAAGGCATCCCTCGACCACAATCTTGCCGAGTTGGGAATCGATCTTCCCGAGTCGGATCGCGATCTCGTGCTCGAACGGATCGTCGAACTCGGCGATCGGAAACACGTCGTCACGCCGGATGACCTGCCCTACCTGATCGCCGACGTCCTGAAGACGCCCGACGACCAACGCGTGAAGATCCAGAGCTATCGGGTCGACGTTTCGAGCGACGAAGCGCCCCGAGCCCAGGTCGCCCTCGCCCATCATGGCATCGTCGAGAAGGCGGAGGCCAGCGGAGACGGCGGCTACGATGCCTTCATGAATGCCCTCAAGAAGGCCGCCAGGGCCCTCGATATCGAGGTCCCCGTTCTCGCCGACTACCGCGTCCGGATTCCACCCGGCGGACGAACGGGTGCGCTCGTCGAAACGACCGTGACCTGGCGAATGGAGCCGACGCGGGCTTCCGGGAGCTCCTCGCGGACGTCGGTCGCGTCGCGCGGGAAGCCCGCCGAGACCTTCTCGACGCTCGGTGTCGATTCGGACCAGCTGGCCGCTGCCATCATCGCGACCGAGAAGATGCTGAATGCCGTCGTGACCCGCCGAAACGGCAAGAACAAGAAAACGAAGCGCACGAGCCCCGAACGACGTCGAGCGAACACTGCGCCCTCCCGGTCGAAAAGTTGAAACCGAGGCCCCATTCCCGACCGCACCGCTCCCACCGCCACCGCCCGATCGCCCGTACGAGTGGTCTTCTCGTTCTCGCGATTCCGCTTCTCGCGCTGGCCGGGGGATGCAGCACGTTCTCCGCGAAACGCGAGGCGGCGATCTACGGGCCGAGCGAGGGAATTCTCGAAACCGTCGCCGTCCTCCGACGCCATGTCCCGGATGACACCTATCGCTTTCCGCCCGCTCGCG
>DRKE01000261.1 GCA_011051925.1 Deltaproteobacteria bacterium | reverse complement strand
TTCAGTCGGACCGCGCCGGAACTCGATCGGCCACCCGCGCATGCCGGGCAGCATTCGGAGGAGGTGCTCGCGTCCTTCGGATTCGCCGCGGACGAGATCCAGAAGCTCAGGGACGGCAAGGCGATCGTCTAGAGGCCATCTCATGAACCCCGGCCGAGCGAGGGGCGTGATTCCGTCCCGCGTCCGGCCGGACGCTCATGCCCATCGCTTCGCGCCCGGGCGCGGGTCCCAGTCGGGATCGGGCCCGGGAACGGGAGCGCCGCGATGGGGGAGAAGGGCTGATCTGGGGTAGAGTTGCGCTCCATCGGTCACTCAAGGGGGCACCGTGAATCCGAAACTCGCAACCGTCGCCATCATCGCGTTGCTGGCCCTGATGCTGGGCCAGCGATTCTTCCATTCCGTTCCGAAAGGCCATGTGGGCGTGGCCGATCTCTTCGGTGAGGTCCAGGACAAGTCCTACCCCGAAGGACTGAATCTCGTGAATCCGCTCTACTCGTGGACGGATCTCGACGCGCGGCAGGACAGCCTGAAGATCACGCAGCTCGAGATGCCGACGCGCGACCAGCTCCTCAGCAAGGTCGACCTCAGCATCCAATGGCGGATCGACAAGTCGAAGGCGCCGCAGATCGTTCGTGAAACGGGCGACAAGGACCGCATGATCCAGGTCCATCTGCGTCCCAAGGCACGCTCGCTCGTCCGCGAACTCGGGACCAAGATCGAGCGCGCCGAGGACCTCTTCAAGGACGAAGTCCGGGATCGACTGGCGGATGAGCTCAGCACCAAGCTCGCGGAGTACGTCGCGCCCAAGGGCATCATCGTCGACTCGGTCCTGCTCAGGAACATCAATCTCCCGCCGGTCCTGGCCGAAGCGATCGGTCGCAAGAAGGAACGCGAACAAGAGGTCGAGCGTCAGCGGGCCGAGCTGGAACGCGTGAAGCTCGAGCAGGAACAGCAGGTCGCCCAGGCGGAAGCCTCCCGTCGGGCCTCCGAGGAGGACGCCAAGCGGCTCCGGATCCTCGCGGAAGCCAAGGCCTACGAGATCGCGACGATCAACAAGGCCGCTTCGGGAAATCCCGCCTATATCCAGCTGCAATCGCTCGAGGCGCTGAAGAAGATGGCCGAGGACCCGGCGGCGAAGCTCTATTTCCTGAACTCCGATTCGCCCTCGCCCCTTCCCCTGATGAACATCGGGGATCCGGTCGTCAAGGGCCGTTAGGCGGGTCGGCGACGATCATTTCCAGGCAAAGACGGGTTGCTCGTAGTGGGCCACGCGCGTGTGTCGGCCGGCGAGCGCGACCTCCCGGAGCTGGTAGAGGATGGCGGCCGTCGGTGTGTGGATCAGCGTATCGAGGATCGGGATCGAGAGGACGGGACGGTCACTCTCGGGGATCTCGCGAAGGACGGGGACCTCGGGCTTCTCGAGTTCGGCCAGCGGGACGACATGGACCTTTTCGACTTCCTGCGGGTTGGGACGGAGGCGCTGTCCGGCCTCGGCCCAGACGACGACCGGGGACATGCAGAAGCCGGATCGCGTCGCGAAGTCGTCGAGCCGACCGAGGACATCCGAGGGGGCGAGTCGGAGTCCGATCTCCTCGTGGGTTTCCCGGAGCGCCGCATCCACGACGGATTCTCCGGTGTCGAGCCGGCCTCCGGGCAGGGCGAATTGACGCGAGTGGTGTCGCAGTGCGGCGCGGCGGGTGAGAAGGAAACAGGCTTCCCCCCTGTCGTCGGGCGTGATGACGAGCGCGACGGCAGCGGGTCGAAGGGGGGAAGCCGCCAGGGGATGGCGTTCGAAACCTTCGAGGTTCTCGCGGATTCGCGCACGGAGTGCGTCATCGAAGGTCAGGGATCGAGTGGTCACGGACGGCGAGGATAGGGCGTTTTCCCTGGATGCGAGTGGAGACGGGGTTGGATCGCGAATCGACGAAATCGACGAAGAAGGGGGGCTGGGCGGAGGCCTGGTCCCGCGCGGAACGGATGTTGGCGGGAGTGACGCGCCGCCGTGTCCAGGGAGGGCGTCCAGACGTCGAGATCGCCCTGCTCGACTGGGGGGGGGAGGGGGAGCTGGTCCTGCTGCATCACGCCAACGGTTTCTGCGGCGCGACCCTGGCCCCGGTCGCGAGTTCGCTGAGGGATCGATTCCGGGTGATCGCGATCGATGCCAGAGGGCATGGTGATTCGACGGCGCTCGCGGTGGATCCTGCGTCCGACGCCTACGCATGGACGAATCTCGCCAGCGATCTCGAGGTCGCCGTTCCGCAGATCCTGGACCTCACGGGCCGATCGAGCGTCGCGCTCGCGATCGGCCATTCGTTGGGTGGGGCGCTGGTGCTGGCCGCGGCCCAGCGCGAGCCCGCGCTTTTCGAGAGGATCCTGCTCTGCGACCCGGTCATCCTTCCGCGAATGACGGCGCAGGAGAAATCGAGGCATGTCCGTGAATCCGGCCTGGCCGCGGCGACCCTGAAGAGGAGGAACCGGTTTCCCACGCGCGAGGTGGCTTTCGATCATCTCCGGTCGAGGGGGCTCTTCGCCCGGTTCACACCGGAAGCCCTGGCTCTCTATGTCGGCGAGGGGACACGGCCCACCGAGGACGGAGAGATCGGATTGAAATGCGATCGCCGGGTGGAAGCGGCGATCTTCTCGGGCGGGGGGGTGATCGATCTGTACACGGATGCGCATCGTGTGATGGCCGAGGCCCGTTTCATCCATGCCCTGGGCGGCAATTTCTCGAGGGCCCGATACGATGATCTCGCCGGGCGCATGAACGACGCCCGGGTCGACAGTCTCGAAGTCGGACATCTCTTTCCGATGGAAGAGCCCGGGCGGGTCGTCGAACTCGCGACCGGCATGCTATCGGGCACCTGACGATCCGGCCGAGATATCGAAGAGAGGTGGACCAGAGATGCCGAAGAATCCCGAACATCCCGACACGCTGCGTCCCGGGGACCACGCGGTCTTCAACCCCGAAAAGATGGGCAAGTCGACGATCTTCGAATCTCCGCGCCTGCTCGTCGGGATCAACGCGTTCCTGCCCGGTCAGCGGCATGCGCTCCATGCCCACGAAGGAATGGACAAGGTCTACCATGTGTTGTCGGGGACGGGGCGCTTCCTCCTCGAAGGCAGGACGCTTCCGATGGAACCGGGTGTCATGCTGGTCGCACCCGCCGGGATTCCCCATGGCGTGGAGAACGACGGAAGCGGGAATCTCGTCGTGTTGGCGATCCTGGCGCCCGGTCCGGGCTCGTCCGTGCCCGCGACGGCCTCCGGGGACTGATCGGGGACCGGGCGGAGATTCCTGGATGGAACCCGCGCGCCCGGGTCGTCCGACTCAGCTCTTCCTCGTCCTGCCGCCCCCGGGACGGTAGGGCGATACCCAGCGGCTGTCCGCCTCGAAGAAGCGATGGGGCCGGTTCACGGCCCGGCCGATACCCACACGCGGTCCCCGCAAGACGCGAGCCGGCGAGGCGCGGGTCGCAGGAGGGTGGAGGGTGAGGGGGGAGCGGAGGAGACTCTGGCCGTCGTGTTCAAGACCGAGCCCGAGGGCCTGGGCCAGTCGGCCGGGGCCCCGGGCAATGAGGGTCGGAGCCGCCTCGTCGGGAAGCCCACGCAGCCTTCGCATGCGAGCGAGCCCTTCGAGGGGTTCGCCCGCCCGCAGAAGGACGGCGGCTGCCGTTCCCCGAGCCCCACAGACGACATTCACGCAGGTATGGATTCCGTAGCTTCGGTAGGCGTAGAGACGGCCCGCCGGTCCGAACATCGTGCGGTTGCGGGGGGTCGGTCCACGATGGGCATGGGAGGCCGGATCGCTTCCCTCGCCGAGGTAGGCCTCCACTTCGACGAGTCGCAGGACGAGGCGCTCGCCGGATGCGAGTCGGTGGACCAGGCGGCATCCCACGAGTTCGGCTGCGACGGTGAGGACGTCACGCGCGAAAAAGGACTGACGCAGCGGGCTTCCGAGGCGCACGGCTCGAGTATCGGGAATCGAGGCGCATGCGCATCCCCGGCGTTCCGGGCCCGACCCATCCGAGGCCAGGGACCTCCGGCTGCGGCGAGGAGGGCAGGGGGGCGCAGGGAATCGCGATCGTCGGGGAGCATGCCGAGTCGGGATCGCTTGAGCCGGAGGGCGGGCGCGCCGATGCCTTGTATGCTTTGCCGACGAAGGCGGCCGCGACCCCACCTGCCGGGCCAGGCCCTTCATCGCGGGGGGCGACGGGGGAGGCGATGTCGGCGCATGGGCTCGTGGATCCGATGAACCCGTCCGGGTGCGGTGGAGCGGGGAGACGAGGCCGTGTGAGAGGCCGCGAGAGATGCCGAGTGCCGGTATGGCCGAGGCCGGATCGATGGAGTCATGGAGAAGACGTCGATGGAGTCGATGAAGTCGTTGAAGCAGTCCGA
>DRKE01000260.1 GCA_011051925.1 Deltaproteobacteria bacterium | reverse complement strand
TCCAGACGAGTCGAGACCGCCTCGCCGCGATTTCCGTCGATCCCGATTCCGACATCCGCACCTTCCGATCGAGCGAGCATCCAGCAGGAAAGGACCGGCAGCCTACCCGAGACCCGATCGCTCCGGCACCACCCGGCCGGGCCGATCGGGCCACGAAAGGCCGTCTCATGGCCTCCCCGGTCTCGATGGGCGCGCCCCCGATCCGGCCTCCATGCCGCGGAAGCCTGAAGCGGCGATGGCCATGCCGTCGATTTCGCGCCTTGATCCCGGGCCGGAATCGCGCCCCTCACCCCGTCGGGGTTTATGGGATAGCCTCTGGACCGGAGCGGGCCCGGAATGGCCCGCCACGGGATCGGAATCCGAGGAACGATGAGTCAGGAAGACCCCATCCCGAGCGAATCCCAGGACGGAGCCGGCGCCGCCGGCCGCGGGGTCGCCGAGACCGAGCACATCGCCATCGTCGCGGCCCAGACACCCGACGCGCAGGCCGCCCGGGAAGTCCTTGAAGGCCTCTACCCGACCAAATCACCCTCCGATGCCGATGTGATCGTGGCCCTGGGAGGCGACGGTTTCATGCTCCAGACGATCCATCGCTTCATGTCCGAGGGAAAGCCGATCTACGGGATGAATCGCGGATCGGTCGGCTTCATGATGAATCCCTATTCCCACGAAGATCTCTTCCAGCGGATCCGCAACGCCGAGATCGCGCGCCTCCATCCCCTCCGCATGGTGGCCCATCTCGAAACGGGGACCCGCGTCGAACTCCAGGCGATGAACGAAGTCTCCATGCTCCGCCAGACACGCCAGGCCGCCAAGCTCCGCATCCGGATCGACGACGTCGTGCGGCTCGACGAGATGATCTGTGACGGCGTGCTCGTCTCGACTCCGGCCGGGAGCACCGCCTACAATCTATCGGCCCACGGCCCGATCCTGCCCCTGGACGCCGGCGTGCTCGCCCTCACCCCGATCAGCGTCTTCCGACCCCGTCGTTGGCGGGGTGCCCTCGTCTCGCGTTCCGCGCGGATCCAGATCGAGGTCCTCGAGTCGAACAAACGCCCGGTCAGCGCCGTTGCGGATTCGACCGAGGTCCGCGAGGTCGTCGAAGTCGACATCGAGGAGGATCGCGACGTCACGGTCCGGATCCTTTTCGAAGCCGGCCAGAGCCTTTCCGAACGCAACCTCGCCGAACAGTTCAGCCTCTAGAAGCCATCCACCCGCCCGGGGCGACGACCGATCCATGAACTCCTCGCTGCTTTCCTTCTATCCCTGGATCAAGGCGCTCCACGTGATTGCCGTGATCTCCTGGATGGCGGGTCTCCTCTACCTGCCCCGCCTCTTCGTCTACCACTGCACCGCCGAACCGGGCAGCCCCCAGTCCGAGACCTTCAAGGAGATGGAAGGCAAGCTCGCCCGCCTGATCATGCGACCCGCGATGCTGGCCACCCTCGCCTTCGGGCTGGCGATGATCGCGATCCCGGGGAGTCCGGGATACCTCCTGCATGCGGGGGGCTGGCTCTGGCTGAAGCTCGTTCTCGTCGCCGGGCTGCTCGCGGCGCATTTCGCCCAGATGAAGTGGAAGGCGGATTTCGCCGCGGACCGCAACCAGCGCCCCCAGCGCTTCTACCGGATCGCCAACGAGATCCCGACACTGCTGATGGTCGGCATCGTCGTCTGCGTCGTCGTGAAACCCTTCTGAACCCCCCTCGCTGGCGGGTCGTCCCGGCATTCGACAAGGAATTCGTCACCCATGCGCATCTTCGTGCTCGGATCGGGAGCGGGCGGGGGCTTCCCGCAGTGGAACTGCAACTGCCCGAATTGCGCGGGTCTACGTCGGGGAACGATCCGGGCCCGGCCGCGAACGCAATCGTCGCTCGCCGTCACCGACGGCGGCGGGGCCTGGCTGCTCGTGAATGCCTCACCCGACCTGCGCGCCCAGATCGAATCCTGTCCCGAACTCCAGCCGGGAAGGTCCGTCCGGGACACCGCGATCGCGGCCGTCCTCATCGTCGATGCCCAGATCGACCACTCGACGGGTCTCATGACCCTGCGCGAGCATACGCGCCCCCTCCCGGTCTATTGCACGCCGAGCGTGCACGACGATCTCACGAAGGGCTATCCCCTGCTCTCGGTCCTCGAACACTATTGCGGCGTCGATTGGCGACCGGTCGACGCGATCGGCGGGGCGTCCTTCACGATCCCCGGGATCCCGGGCGTGGAACTGCATCCCGTTCCGCTCCCGAGCGAAGCCCCGCCCTACTCGCCCCGCCGTCATGCCCCGGCTCCGGACGACACGATCGGCCTGGTCTTCGTCGATCGGGCGAGCGGTCAGCGCTGTTTCTACGCCCCCGGCCTCGGCGAGTGGACCGACCGCGTCGTCGAAGAAGCCCGCCGCGCGGATTGTGTCCTGATCGACGGCACCCTCTGGAAGGACGCCGAACTCGCCGACCGCGGCGCCGCCGACAAGACCGGGCGGGAGATGGGCCATCTGGCCCAGAGCGGAAGGGGCGGCATGCTCGACCGCCTCGCCCCCCTGCCCGGCCGGAAGATCCTCATCCACATCAACAACACCAACCCCATCCTCGACGAGGCATCGCCTGAGCGCGCACGACTCGACGCGGCCGGAATCGAGGTCGCCTGGGATGGCATGGAGATCGAACTCGGATGACGCCCGACCCGAAGACCGACGAGACGAGCGGGGCGCCCGGGGCCTGGACCCGCGCCGGTTTCGAGGCCCGACTGCGCGGCATGGAGCGCTTCTATCACATCCATCACCCCTTCCACATCGCGATGAACGAAGGGGGCCTCGACCGGGAATCCGTCCGGGGTTGGGTCGCCAACCGGTTCTACTACCAGATCCAGATCCCGCGGAAGGACGCTGCGATCCTTTCGAATTGTCCCGACCGCGACATCCGAAGGATCTGGATCCAGCGTATCCTCGACCACGATGGCCAGGAGGGCCGGGAGGGCAACGAGGGCGGCATCGAGGCCTGGCTGCGACTCGGCGAAGCCGTCGGCCTCGCGCGCGAAGAAGTCGTCGACCTGCGCCACGTGCTTCCGGGCGTGCGCTTCGCCGTCGACGCCTACGTCCACTTCGCCCGGACGGCGCCCTGGCAGGAAGCCATCGCCTCGTCCCTCACGGAACTCTTCGCGCCGAGGATCCACGAGAAGCGTCTCGAGCGCTGGCCCGACCTCTATCCCTGGATCGACGAAGAGGGCTACGACTATTTCCGCCGCCGCCTCGACGAAGCCCGGCGCGATGTCGAGCACGGCCTCGCCTTCACCCTCGACCATTTCACGACCCGCCCGCAACAGGATCGCGTCGTCGAGATCCTCCGCTTCAAGCTCGACATCCTCTGGACGATGCTCGACGCGATGTGGATGGCGTACGTCGAAAAGCGGCCGCCCTATGCGGGGTGCGAGGAGGGCGGTTGATGCCGGCTCGTCGATCCGGCGTGGCAGAAAGACGCCGAACTTCCGGAACAGGACGCTAGCTTTTCGCGATCACGTTGTTCGCGAAGCCTTCGAGGGCCGCGATCTTCTGGTCGAGAGTCATCGTGTCCGGCTGATAGGCGTCCCGGAAACCCACGATGACGTCCGTCACGCCCTTGTCCTCGAGGCGCTTCACGCCGTCGAGCGTGAATCCGTCCATCGAGATCACGTGGATCTCGAAGGGCTCCTTCTCACGGCCGTATTCCCGGCGCAGTGCCTGGACGCGATCGATCATGGTCTGGAGCTCTTCCCCGTCGCCCCCGGCATGCATCCAGCCATCCCCGATCCGGGCGGCCCGGCGGAGCGCCGCGTCCGCATGACCGCCGATCAGGATCGGAATCCTTTCGGTCGGGGCCGGGGACATCTTGATCCGCTGAAGATGGAAATGGTCGCCGTCGTAGCCGAAGAACTCTCCGGTCTCGAGGCCGCGAAGAATCTCGATCATCTCGTCCATCCGCTTGCCACGCGCCTTCCACGGCTGTTCGCAGACGGCGAAGTCTTCGGGCCAGGGCGAGAGACCGACCCCGAACCCGAACCGGTTCTTCGTCATCACCGCCACGGACATCGCCTGTTTCGCGACGAGAACCGGCTGGCGGATCGGCAGCTTCACGACGAAGGTCGTGAAGCGGAGGGTTTCGGTCACGGCGCCGAGGGTCGCGATCAGGACGAAGGGATCGATGAAGGGCCGACCGTCGAGGAACTCGCGATGGCCGTCCGGGGTGTAGGGGTATTTGCTGTCGGACGTTTCCGGGTAGCAGATGCTGTCCGGAATCGTGAAGGAGGTGTAGCCGC
>DRKE01000259.1 GCA_011051925.1 Deltaproteobacteria bacterium | reverse complement strand
CTACAATCTCGCCAGGGGTTGGCATGCGGATGGGACGCTTCCCGAGGCGCTCCTTGCGGATCTGGCGGATCGTTTCGGGCTGGGGCCAGACCGGAAGTGCGCGGTCGCCAGCGACGCCGCGAAGAGCTTCTCGCTTTCCACGAGCCGGATGCGGCCGGGTCCGTGGCCGATGAGGGCCCTCCGATGAGATTGCGGATCGACGGAGTCGAGATCGAGGCGAGGGCAGGCGAAACGATTCTCGATGCCGCACGCGCCGCAGGCATCGAGATTCCCGTTCTTTGCCATTCACCCGGGTTGGCGCCGGTGGGGGTCTGCCGGATGTGCGTCGTCGACGTCGGAGAACGGGTGAAGGCGGCGGCCTGCGTCCGGGAATGCCAACCGGGAATGGAGGTCCGGACGCGGACCGAAGAACTGGAACGACATCGCGCGATGCTCACGGAGCTGTTGATGTCCGATCAACCCGGCCCCTCCGATTCCAGTCGTCGCGAAGCCGCTTTCGGCGACGACGAACTCCTCGCTCTGTCACGCCGATACCACCGCGACGGGACGAGCTTCCCTTCGGATCGTGTCCGAGCGGAAGATGACAGCTCGAAGGTGATCCGCGTCGACCACCAGGCCTGCATCCTCTGTGACCGCTGTATCCGCGCCTGCAACGACGTCCAGGGAAACGAGGTCCTCGGGCGGACCGGAAAGGGAGCCGGAACCCGGATTGCCTTCGACCTGGACGTGCCGATGGGCGAGAGCACCTGCGTTGCCTGTGGCGAGTGTGCCTCGGTCTGTCCGACGGGCGCGCTCGTCGACCGATCCCTGGGTCTGCCCCTTCGGTCGGAAGCGCGCCTCGAGAAGGTCGATTCGGTCTGCCCCTATTGCGGGGTCGGCTGCGGGCTGACCTACCATGTCGATCGGAGCCGGAACGCGATCGTCTTCGCCGAGGGTCGACACGACACGGCCAGCCAGGGTCGGCTCTGCGT
Source organism: Deltaproteobacteria bacterium (assembly GCA_011051925.1). Taxonomy (GTDB): domain Bacteria; phylum Myxococcota_A; class UBA9160; order UBA9160; family UBA4427; genus UBA4427. The sequence goes on along the minus strand of DRKE01000259.1, from coordinate 7,534 downwards.
GAAGGGGCGTTATGGCTGGGACTACTCGGCTCATCCCCAGCGCCTGACCCGTCCGCTGATCCGCAGGAAGACGGCCTATCCCAAGGGTCCCCTGTCTTCGGACGTGCGTGGGGAATACGACGGTCGGCGAAAGCCGGGTGGGATCGTCGACTACGACGAGGTGCTGCCGGCCTTTCGCGAGGCGAGCTGGGACGAGGCGCTCGATCTCGTCGCTTCGAACCTGGTTCGGATCCGGGAGGAGTCCGGTGGAGACGCCCTGGCCGGCTTCGGAAGCGCCAAGTGTTCGAACGAGGAGGCCTACCTCTTCCAGAAGTTGATCCGGGCGGGACTGGGTACGAACAACGTCGATCATTGTACTCGGCTCTGTCATGCGTCGAGCGTGGCGGCGCTTCTCGAGTCGATCGGCAGCGGGGCGGTGACGACGACCTACGGCGACGTGGCGAATGCCGAGGTCATCCTCGTGGCGGGGTCGAACACGACGTCGAACCACCCGGTCGCGGCCACGTTCTTCAAACAGGCGAGGAAGGCGGGAACCCGGCTGATCGTCGTCGATCCACGTCGGGAGGCGATCGCCGATCACGCGGATCACCATTGCCGGATCAAGCCCGGAACCGACGTGGCCTTCTACAACGCCATGATGCAGGTCATCATCGAGGAGGGGCTCGTCGACGAGGCGTTCGTGTCGTCGCGGACCTCGAATTTCGAAGCCCTGCGTGAAAGGGTGGCTGACTATCGACCGGAGAGGATCTCGAAGGTCTGCGGCGTGGAGGCCGGGACGATCCGGGAAGTCGCGCGGATCTTCGGTCGCGCGAAAACGGCGATCGTGTTCTGGGGAATGGGGATCTCGCAGCACGTCCACGGTACGGACAATGCGCGTTGCCTGATCTCGCTCGCGCTCATCACGGGGAACGTGGGTCGGCCCGGGACCGGTCTTCATCCACTGCGAGGACAGAACAACGTCCAGGGGGCGAGTGATGTCGGCCTGATTCCGATGGTCTATCCCGACTACCAGGCGGTCACGGATCCCGCCGTCCGAGCGAAATTCGAGGCGGCCTGGGGGCGGGCGCTGTCTCCGGAGGCAGGACTGACCGTCGTCGAAACGACGCAGGCGGCGCTCGACGGGCGTGTGCGCGGGATGGTCATCATGGGCGAGAACCCCTTCCTGTCCGATCCCAACACGAACAAGGTCCGGAAGGCGCTGTCCAACCTGGATTTCCTGGTCGTCCAGGACATCTTCCTGACGGAGACCGCGGAGTTCGCCGACGTGGTCCTGCCGGCGAGCGCCTATCTCGAGAAGGACGGATCGTACACGAATACGGATCGGCGGGTCCAGCTCGGCCGATCCGTCCTCGAATTGCCGGGCGAGGCGCGCCTCGATTGGGAGATCATCCAGGATCTTTCCAATCGGATCGGTCTGCCCATGGCCTACCGGTCGGTGGACGAGATCTTCGCCGAGTTCGCGAGCCTGACCTCGGCCTATTCGACGCTCAGACACGACAACCTCGGTCCGGCCGGCAAGCTCTGGCCGAATCCCGATCCGGAAGGGCAGGAGGGACCGGTCGTGCTCTTCGGGGACCGCTTCCCGACGGAAACGGGTCGGGCGAGGCTCGTTCCAGCCGACTGGGCGGCAGCACCGGAGCTGCCGGACGAAGCCTATCCCTACGTGCTGAATACCGGGCGACTGCTCGAGCATTGGCATACCGGCGCGATGACGCGACGGACCCGGGCGCTCGATGCGATCGAGCCGGAGGCTTTCGCGGTGCTCCATCCCTCGGATGCGGCTGACCTCGGCGTCGTCGATGGGGATCGTGTCGAGATCGAAAGCCGGCGCGGACGCATCCGTCTCGCCGTCCGGGTGACGACCCGGGAGAATCGGGGTTCGGTCTTCGTGCCGTTCCACTTCCGGGAAGCGGCGGCGAACCTGCTGACCCTCGACGAACTCGATCCCGATGGAAAGATCCCCGAGTTCAAGTTCTGTGCCGTCCGGGTGACGCCCTGTTCCGACTGATCGGATTCGGGCGGGCTGGATTTGCGGCCCGATCGGGTCGGCTTCGTGATAGCCTCGTCGGACGTTCGGACATCCATGGAGGAGGCGCGCCCATGTCGATCACCACCCTCGATGAGATCCTTCGAGTGCATCTCGCAGGCAGGCCCGACAAGATCGCGATGCGGGCGGGGGATCGGAGATGGACGTATGCGCAACTTCATGACGAGTCGTGCCGGGTGGCGAGTGGATTGTTGGCGGAAGGCATCTCGCCCGGCGATCGGGTCGCCTTCCTCGACCGCAATGTTCCCGAGTATTTCGGATTCCTCTTCGGTGCGCTGATGACGAGGGCGGTCACCCTCGCCGTGAACTGGCGGCTGGCGGCGCCTGAAATGGAATACATCCTGAACCACGCGCAGGCGCGGGTCCTGCTGATCGGCGAGGAGTTCCTGCCACATCTCGCGCAGATGGAACTGGAATCCGTGAAGCGCGTCATCGTGATCGGGGAAGCCGACGAGTTCACGAGCCATGCGGATTGGATCGCCAGCCACCCCGCGGTCGATCCGGAGCTCCCGTGCGACCCCGATGACACCTGCTACCAGCTCTATACCTCGGGAACGACGGGGCTGCCCAAGGGCGTCGAACTCACCCACCGCAATCTCCTCGCCGCCGTCGGGGTCGGGGCGCGGGAATGGTCGGTCGACGAGGACAGCGTGAGCATGGTCGCGATGCCTCTCTTCCATATCGCGGGAAGCGGCTGGGCGATCGGCGGCTTCTATCAGGGGGGCGAGTCCGTCCTGGTCCGCGATTTCGACCCCCGGGAGGTGCTGCGTCTGATCGAGGCGCATGGGGTGACCAACACGCTCTTCGTTCCTGCGGTGCTGCAGGTTCTTTCGTCCATGCCCGATGCGGAGAAGACGGATTTCTCTTCCCTGCGTTCGATCGTGTATGGCGCATCCCCGATCTCCGAGCAGGTCCTCGTGCGTTCGATGGAGGTTTTCGGTTGCGGCTTCGTCCAGGTCTATGGACTGACGGAAACGACCGGCGCCATCACGGTCATGCCCGCCGAAGATCACGACCCGGGTGGGCCCAGGGCACACCTGCTGCGATCGGCCGGGCGGCCCTGGGGAGACGTCGGGATCCGGATTGTCGATGCGGAGACGAATCGCGACCTGCCCGACGGAGAGGTCGGCGAGATCTGGATCCGATCCGTCCAGAACATGAAGGGATACTGGCGGAATCCCGAGGCGACGGACGAAGCCTTTCCGGAGGGACGCGACGAGAACGGGCTGGGTTGGTTCCGTACGGGGGATGCAGGCTATCTGCGTGACGGGTACCTCTTCATCCACGATCGCGTGAAGGACATGATCGTCTCGGGAGGGGAGAACATCTACCCGGCGGAGATCGAGAACGTCCTGATGAGCCATCCCGCGGTCGCGGACGTGGCCGTGATCGGCGTGCCTTCCGAGAAGTGGGGAGAAACCGTGAAGGCGATCGTCGTCGATGCGCCCGGTGGGGGGGCGAGCGACGAGGAGCTCATCGCATGGTGTCGAGAACGATTGGCCCACTACAAGTGTCCGAGCTCGGTCGATCGGATCGACAGCCTGCCGCGCAATCCGTCGGGGAAGATCCTCAAGACGGAGCTTCGCGAGCCCTACTGGAAGGGGCGGGAGAGGCGGGTCAATTGATCTTCGCTGCGGACTCGAGGCAGAGCCGCGTGCGGATCTCGCCGATTCCGTCGATCGCGGCCTCGGTCGAGGCGGCGACGGGCATCAGATTGAAGTGGCGGCATCCCGCTTCGACGTAGGGGGCCAGGGCGGAGGCGATCTCCTCCGGGCTGCCCCAGGGGCTGTAGCGTTCGAATCGTTCGAAGGGAATCCGGTACATGGCTTCCATCCGTCCGGCGAGACGCGTTCGGGCGCGGTTCGGGTCGTCGTCGAGACCGACCCAGACCTGGAGGCCGTGATCCCAGCCGGCGCTCCGGCGATCGGGACCCGTCGACCCGATCTCCTCGATCTCCCGAACGACTTCGGCATAACGCCGAGGGGAGCACCAGACGCCCAACCAGCCGTCACCGAATCGAGCGGCCCGGCGGACGGCCGCGTTCGAGCGTCCCCCGATCACGATCGGGACGGGGGGATCCGGTGCAGGCCGGATCAGCGCGTCCTCGAACTCGAAGAACTCGCATCGGTGGGTCGTGGGCTTTCCCGAGAGGAGGGCGCGCAGGGCGACCAGGCACTCGTTCGTCCGGCGCCCCCGCGTCTTCGGGTCGACGCCGCAGATCTCGATCTCGTGTCGGTCCTCGCCGCCGACACCCACGCCGAAGACCAGCCGGTCCGGCGCCGATTCGCAGAGCGACGCGATCTGGCGCGCGACGGCGACGGGATGCCGGAGCGCGAGCAGGTACACGCCGATGTGGATCCGGAGCTGGGGCTCGAGGGCGGCGATCGTCGCCGCCTGGATGAGCCCGTCCATGCCCATGCCGGAATGGAAGCTGATGTGGTCGGCCACGAAGACGTGGTCGAGTCCGACGTCGCGGACTCGTGAGAGCAGCGCCCGGCGACGATCGTGGGGTCCCGAGAGCATCCGGTCGTCGGCCAGGGTACCGACGCGGATCGGCGTTTCGGCGACGGGGCGGCGCGAAGCGGGGGAAGGAATGGACGCCGGCATGGTCAGAGCATCGCCGTATCGGTGTCGAGACCGAGAAAGAGCCTTCCCGTCAGCTCGAGCGTCGCGGGAGCGACCATCATGTGCTGGGTCGCGACATGGACGTCGCGGAAGATGCGCTGGAGGGGCGAGCTTCGGAAGACCGAGGTGCCCCCTCCGAGCGCGTACATCCGGTCCACGGCCCTCGCGGAGGCGTGGACGGCATGGGTGGTGGCCAGTCGGATGTCCCGCCGATGCGCGATCTCGATCCGGCCCTTCTCCCGTGCCGCCTGCCAGGCGGCCTGGATCGCTTCGTAGTAGAAGGCGCGCGCCGATCGCAGGCCGGCCTCCGCCTTCGAAATCCCACTCTGGGTGGCGGGTCGCGCGGCGAGGGGGCGCGCGCTTCCGGCCGGCGTCTTTGCGCCGGCCAGCTCGGTCAATTCCGTGATCGCGGCACGCGCGAGGCCCAGGCTGACGGCGGCGATGCCCATGCCGAGCAGGCCGAACTGGGGAAAGGCGTAGAGCGGACGGGCGAGCGGACCCTCGACTCCGAGACCGAGCGCGTGATCCTCCGGAACGAACACGTCGTGGATCGCGAAATCCGTGCTGCCCGTGCCCGCCAGACCGGAGACGTACCAGGTGTCGATGAATTCGACCTGTGAGGCGGGGACGAGCATCATGCGCGAACGGGGCGTTCCATTCGCCAGCCGTTCGGGTTCGCCGTCGCGGATCACCTGACATCCCGCCAGGATCCAGTCGGCATTCCAGGTTCCCGAACCCCATTGCCATTGGCCCTCGACGCGGAATCCGCCTTCGACGGCGGTCGCCCGTCCTCGCGGTGCGAAGACGCCCGAGATCAGGGTCTCGGGCCGGTCGAAGACCTCCCTCGCTGCGGATTCGGGAAGCAGGGCGAGGACGCTTCCGGAGGTCGCGCCGATGAAGACACACCAGGCGGAGGCGCCGTCGGCCCGGGCGAGCAGCTCGATCACTTCCATCGTTTCGGCGGGCGGGCATTCGAGCCCGCCGTAGGCTTCGGGCACGCACATGCGATAGAAACCCGCGCGGGCGAAACGATCCGAGAGGTCCCGCGGCAGGCGTCGTGCGGCCTCGATCTCGTCGGCACGACGGCGCAACTCGGGTGCGAAGGCGCGTGCCCGCTCGCGCAGGGCATCGTCGGCGTTCGACGCGGCGTGGGTCACGAGTCGGACCCCGCCGCGAGCCCGAGCCCGTTCGCGATGTTGTTCTTCTGCATCGCCGAGGATCCGCCCACGATCGGCATGCCGAGAAGATCGCGAACATGGCGCTCCATGTCGTGGCCTTCCGCGAGTCCGTAGGCGCCGAGCACCCGCTGGCAGATCAGGGCGATCTCGACGGCGGTGTCCGCGACGAAGAGCTTCGCCATCGAGGTCTCGACCGAACAGGGCTTGTCTTCCTGTGCGAGCCAGGCGGCCCGGTAGAGCATCAGTCGACAGGCTTCGAGCCGGGTCCGGGCTTCCGCGAGGTCGTGGCGGATCGCCTGATGGGCTCCGATCGGGCGCCCGAATTGCCGGCGCTGGCCGGCATAGGTCCAGGCTTCTTCGACCGCGGCCTGGGCAATCCCGAAGGTGACGGCCGTGATCTCGATCTTCTCGACGTCGAGGGCCTTGCCCGCGAGCATCTGCCAGCCCCGGTTCCAGGCCTCCTCGCCGCCGACGAGATGGTCGATCGGGACCTCGACGTCTTCGAAGATCACGTCGCAGGAGAGTGTATAGCGGAGATTCGCATGTTCGATCGGGTGGATCCGGATGCCGGGGAGGGATGGGGGGATCAGCACGAAGGACAGGTTCCGATAGCGCTCTTCCGGCGGGCCACTGCGGACGAGGCAGTAGATGTAATCGACCCAGTCCGCACCCGTGCACCAACGTTTGAAGCCGTTGATCCGGATGCTTCGGCCGTCTTCCGAGCGCACGGCGGTCGTCGTGACGCTCGCGAGATCCCCGCCGACATCGGGTTCCGAGAGCCCGTACGCGAAGAGGAGTTCGCCACGTGCGAGGCGGGGGAGATAGGCCCGCCGCTGGGCCTCGGAGCCGTTCTCCCCGATGTTGATCCCGCCATAGAAGGCGCAGTGGATGAAGGGGCCGGCCAGGAACGTCCCTCCGCGACACAGCTCCTCGATCACGGCGACCGCGGCGACGAGATCCCGTCCCTGGCCTCCGAACTCCTCGGGAATCGTGAGGCCACAGACACCGAGATCCGCGAGCTTGCGGAAGAGTTCGGGCGGAAAGCGATGTACCCGATCGAGTTCGCGTCGCAGCTCCGCAGGCAGCTCCGTCGCGACGAAACGCGAGAGCGTTTCCCGGAGGAGGCGGATATGGTCGGGTTCTTCCCTGAAATACATCGCGTTTCCCGATTCCCGTCGGATACCGGATCCGAGTCGAGGGAAGTCGGGACCGTAGCGCGCGATGCGCCGTCCCGGGCGGAAACCCGAAGGGCGATCGGCCCGGCTGGTATAGTCCGTGTCTGGCATGTGTCGCCGACTCCGAACCGCTTCCGCCCTCGTCGCCCTGGCCGCGATCCTGTCGGGGTCCCTTCATTGTTCATCGGATCCACCGCGAACGAACCGCTTTGCCTACGATCCCGAGCGCTTTCGCGAGGCGCTTCAGGCGCGCGTTCCCGGTCTCCGTGGGGAGCTTGCCCGTGCTCCCTTCGAGATCGATCCGGAGGTCCTTGTGCTCGCGCGCAGACGCGTGATGGCCGCGCCGCGAGGCCCGGCCCGGATCCGTGCCCTCGTTGATTTCCTGTCCGAGCCGAAGCCCCAGGGGCTCGGGCTCGAATACGACTGGGCCGTATCGGCAACGGCTGCGCGGACCCTCGAGATCGGACGAGGGAACTGCGTCTCCCTGGCCTCCGTCCTCGTCGGACTGG
>DRKE01000258.1 GCA_011051925.1 Deltaproteobacteria bacterium | reverse complement strand
GACAGAAAGGCCTTCCATGACCGCACGCAAGTCCACCGCCAAGAAGACCGCCACGAAGAAGAGCGCCTCGAAACGCAAGGCCGCTCCGAAGAAATCGACGCGCAAGAAGAGCGCCGCGAAGAAGTCGGCACGGAAGAAGACCGGCGCCCGAAGAGCACGAAGCCTGGGTGACCGAACGGTCAAGGCCATCGACGACAACCTGAAGCAGCTCCAGAAGCAGCTTCCGAAGAACCTCTCCTCCGTCGTCCGCGATCTCAGAAAGGGTCTCAAGGATCTCGAGAAACAGCTCGAACGCGCCCAGCGCGATCGCGAGAAGCGATGGAACCGATTCGAGAAGCAGGTCCGCAAGGAGACGAAGGAGCTGCTCGCGCGAATCGGATTGGCAGAGAGCGGCAAGAAGAAGAGAAAGGGCGGCGCCCGCAAGAAGACCGGCACGAAAAAGGGCACGCGAAAGGCGACACGAAAGAAGAGCTAGCCCGCCGTTCGCCTTCGGCGACGGGCTCGGGCGACCTCGGGGTCGATGGCACCCGTCGGGCCATGATCTGCCGAGAGGAAGTCTCCGCATGGCCGACATCGGGATCGAGATCCAGGGAACCTGCTCGCCGGGATTCGAAAAGGTCCGCGATGCCTTTGCGTGGGAGTTCGCCCAGGGCAACGAACTCGGCGCCTCGCTCGCGATCACGCTCGAAGACGAGATGGTCGTCGATCTGTGGGCGGGCCACATGGACAAGGAGCGAACGCGTCCCTGGAAGCGCGACACGCTCGCGAACGTCTACTCCACGACCAAGGGGATTCTTGCCCTCGCGGCCCACCGACTGATCGACGAAGGGCTTCTCGATCTCGACGCCCCCGTCGCGACCTGGTGGCCTGGATTCGCCGCTGCGGGAAAGGCCGAGCTTCCCTTCCGATACCTGCTCTCCCATCAGGCGGGCCTCGCCGCGATCGCGAAGCCACTCGCGCCCGAAACCCTCTTCGACTGGGAGGGCATGTGCGCGGCCCTGGCCCAGCAAGAGCCGTGGTGGGCGCCCGGAACGGCCCACGGCTACCACGCCGTCACCTTCGGCTGGCTGGTCGGCGAAGTCGTCCGTCGCATTCGCGGGAAGCGGATCGGCGACATCGTCCGCGAAGAGATCGCGGGACCGCTCGATGTGGAATTCGAGATCGGCTTCGGCCCCGAGCTCGACGAACGCGTCGCTTCCCTGGTCCAGGGGCCCGTTCATCCGCCCGGAAAGGACGGCCCGGGCTTCGATCTCGTGGCGGAAATCCTCGCCCACCCCGAAAGCCTGCTGGCCCGGACCTATACGAACCCGCCCCTGATCGGCCTGCAGAACCGACGCGCCTGGCGCGCCGCCGAGATCCCCGCCGCCAATGGCCATACGAATGCCCGTTCGCTGGCGCGGATCTACGCCGCCCTCGCGAACGGCGGCGAGACCCGGGGCGTGAGGCTTCTCTCGAAAGAAGCGATCGAGCGCGCCCGCGTCGAGCAGGTCTGCGGCGAAGACAGGATCCTGCCCGTCCCCTCACGCATCGCGCTGGGATTCTTCCTGCCCGGCCCCGGCGAATCCCTCGGACCGAACGACCGGGTCTTCGGCCATGGGGGTGCGGGCGGGTCCTATGGCCAGGCGGATCCCGAGAACCGGCTGAGCTTCGGCTATGTGATGAACCGGATGCACCAGGGAGCCTGGCTGGTGGATCCCAGAGCCAGGCGATTGCTGCGAGCGGCATACGCCTGTCTCGGGATGTAGTCGCCGCTCGCCGGCGGACCCGAGCCCTATCGCGCCAACAGCTTCTTCTTCTGCTGATCGAATTCTTCCTGGGTCAGGACGCCGCGCTGGCGAAGCGAATCCAGTTTCTCGAGTTCGTCCGCGATGAGCGGCGGCGAGGAGGCCCTCGTCGGACGGGAAACAGGGACCGGCATCCTCGCCCCGATCTCGATCGCCTTCGCCAGGGACGCCACCCAGCGATTGTCGTTGCGATGGATGCGCGGCCCCTTGACGACTCTTCCCCTCGGACCCGGAAGACGAAGATCCTTTTCGCTGTAGTCGAGATTCTCGCTGTCGACGTAGTCGATCCAGTAGCTCGTCTCGTCGAACCCGATCCTCACGATGCAATGATGCCGATTCCGGACCCGGAGTGACGCCATGACCGATCCGGGTGCGGAACCGATCACCTGCCAACCGTTCACGTTCGCGGCATGGCGGATCGACGCGGCCAGCTCCTCGAGCGGCGTTCCGACGGGCGCCCCGTGTGGCGTCGGTGGGATGTTCCGGAGCGGCACCGTAGCCACCGCCGGACCAGCCGGATCACGGGCAGGTCGTCGTGCCGTTGCACGAGTTGCTCGACATGTCCACACCACCCGAGACCGTACCCTGGGAGTTGGTCGTGATCACGTTCTCCCCGTAGGCGGAATGCACTCCCAGAACCATGCCGAATCCCCCGTTATCGCTCACCGCGTTGTGCTGCACGGTGCAGTAGTTCAACGTCCTGATCCCGTCATTGCCATTCTTGTAGGCCGTGTTGGCACGGATCAGAGAGGAGTCCTGCACGAAGAAGCCATCGCCCTGGTTCCTGGTGGAGACGTTGTCATGGACGCGACTGCCGAGGCCGATTCGGAAGCCAGTGTCGCCGCATCCGTGCACGCTGTTTCCGACCACGACCGACTCCCTGCCAACGACAATGCCGCTATTGCCGCATCCAGAGATCGTCGAGGTCCGCACGTAGGCCTCGCTTTCCACAAGGATGCCGTAGCGGCCAACGTCGTTTATGCGGACGTCTTCCACATGGGTTCCGTATACTTGGCCGGTCGACTTGATCCCGTCGCGTGGGATTCCGCGGACGCTTCCATTCCGGATGCGTGCCTGGTCGCCCGTCACGTAAATACCATCGGTCCCGGTCGGTGAGCCGGTGCACGGCTGTCCCGTGAGCACATTCGAGCACAGGATCGAAAAGCCGTTCAGATCGAGTTGGACATGGTCCGCCTCGATCGAGATGAAGGCGGACATGGAGGGCTGGCCGAGTACGGAAT
>DRKE01000257.1 GCA_011051925.1 Deltaproteobacteria bacterium | reverse complement strand
GGTCTCCCCGGCGGACACCTCGAGGGAGAGGCGATCGACCGCCCGGACCTGTCCCGGATAGCGCTTCGAGACCTCGCGGATTGAGATCATTCCGGGACGGTAGCCCTTCGTTCCGGGGCGGATCCGATCGTCGCTGCACGAAGTGGGGTTTCCCGAAGGGATCCGCTCGCCGAGAATGGGGTCGAGGCGATACAAATCGTCTAGTAGGTCTCTCCGAATAAACAAAAGTAGGATAGTGTTCATCATGGTTCCGCATTCTCCGAGCCCGAGCCCGAGCCCGAGCCCGAGCCCGAGCCCGAGCCCGAGCCTGAGCCCGATCGCGGAGGCCGAGGGGCAGCGAGAACAAGCGGACGAGAGAGACGAGAACGACCCAAAGGAGGCATCTTGATGGCGCATCCCGCCGACGCCCGGTTCGTTCCCCGCAGCGCCGAGAGCTGGCGCGACCCCTTCCCGATGTATCGGGCGCTCCGGGATCACGACCCGGTCCACGAGGTCGAAGCGGCGGGGGGCGACTACTGGGTCCTGTCCCGCTTCGACGACATCCTGGCTGCAGCGATCGATTTCGCGACCTTCTCGTCGGCCCGGGGACTGACCTTCGCCTACGGGGAGATGGAAAAGCTCGGCGTGGAAGCGCCGATCGTGATGCTCGATCCGCCCGAGCATACGGCGTTGCGAAAACTCGCGACCAGACGATTCACGCCGCGCCAGGTTCGCGAGATCGAGCCACTCATCCGCGCCTTCGTCGTCGAGCGGGTCGAACGTCTCCGGGAGAGGGGGCGGGGCGACGTCGTGGCCGAACTCTTCAAGCCGCTTCCCAGCTTCGTGGTGGCCCATTCCCTCGGCGTTCCCCAGGCCGATCGGGGCCGCTTCGACGGTTGGAGCGAGGCGATCGTCACGTCGAATGCCACCGGCGACCTCCTTGCCGCCTCGGATGCCGTCGGGGCGCTCTTCGCCTACTTCCTGGCGCTCATCGAAGAGAAGAGGAAACGACCGGGCGATGACATGATCTCGACGCTCGTGCAGGCCGAGCTGGATGGCGAGCCGGTTTCGGACGCGAAGCTGCTGGGAATGGCGTTCACGATGGTGACGGGGGGGAACGATACGACGACCGGACTGCTCGGCATGGCGGCCTGTCTGCTGACGATGCATCCCGATCAGAGGAAGATCCTCATCCAGGATCCCCCGAAGATGAAGGGAGCCGTCGAGGAGTTCCTCCGGCTGGCCTCGCCCGTGCAGGGCCTGGCGCGCACGACGACCCGGGACGTCGAGATCCGCGGCAAGAAGATTCCCGCCGGTCGGAAGGTCATGCTGCTCTACGCGTCGGGCAACCGCGACGAGCGGGAGTTCGGTCCGACGGCAGGGGACTGCGACGTCGAAAGACCCATCCGCCGTCATCTCGCGTTCAGCTACGGCGCCCACCATTGCATCGGGGCGGCGATCGCCCGGCTCCAGGCCCGCATCGCTCTCGAAGAGCTGCTTCGTCTCTGCCCGGATTTTTCGGTCGACCCGGAGGCCGCCCGCTTCGCCCCGGGACATTTCGTGCGGCGACACGAAAGCCTGCCCTTCGACGCTTCCGGGCTGGCCTGATGTCGCATGCCTGGCTTCGGGAAGAACAGTCCGAACTCGCCAGTCTGAAGATCCTCGACGCCGCCGCGAGGGCTTTTGCCGAGCTCGGCGTGTCCGGGACACGGATGGGACAGATCGCGCGATACGCGGGCTGCTCTCGCGGAACGGTCTATCGCTACTTCAAGACCCGGCGTGATCTGCACCTCGCCTACATCGATCGCTCGGCCAGGCGATTGTCCGGGGAATTGTCGCGGGAGCTGGCGGGCATCGGGGATCCCCGGACACGGCTGGTCGAGGGGCTGCTCGGCGCCCTCCGGAAGGTGCGCGAGGATCCCGGATTGATCGCCTGGTTCGATCCGCAGGATGCCGGCGCGACGGCGCGCCTGTCCCGGGATTCCGATGTCGTCGAAGCGCTCTCCGCGGCCTTCGTCGACCGCCTCGCGCGCCCGGGCGAGGCGGTCGATGCGAATGGCCGCCGCGCGCGCTGGCTCGTCCGGATCATCGTTTCGCTCCTGACGATTCCGGCGGAGAACGAGGCGGAGGAGCGTCGTCTGGTCGAAGAATTCGTCGTACCCGGTCTGATGAAGGCGTCGCCGGGGGCACCTCGCGAGGCGGGCCGACGTTGATCCTGCTCATGATTCGTTGCTTCTGGCCACGCTTTTCCCTGGGGGAGGTGCGGGCATTGGACGGTCTGGTGGAACCATTTCCTTCTCGAAATGTGAAGGGGGCGATCGGGAGCGGGGACCTCTCAACTTCCCCGGAGACCGGCCGATAGACACCGAGAAGCGTATTAGTCCGAGATCGGACTTCGAATCGGCGGAAGGCGGGGCGCGATCGGGATGAGCTCGGGAAGGACGGGCAAGGAGCGTCGGAAGACACCTCGGGGTGCCTGTCGGCTGCCGTGTTCGGTCCTTCGTGGTCGGGAACGGCTGCGCGCGCGCGTGCTCGACGTTTCCGAGGGCGGCCTCTGTCTCCTGTCGCCCGTCTGGCTCAAGGCCAAACAGCAGTTCGAGATCACGATCGACGTTCCGGGGGCCGGGCAATCCCGTGTCCGGGC
>DRKE01000256.1 GCA_011051925.1 Deltaproteobacteria bacterium | reverse complement strand
CATGCTCGGGACCTGCGACCCGGGATCGCCGGTTCGCTGCTCGACGAGCGACGATCCGAAACGGAAACTGCGACATACGCTCGAGATGATTCGCGTCGGTCGCTGCTGGGTGGGGCTCCATGCTGCGAAGGCCAACGCCGTCGTGACGCGTATGCTCGAGACGCGCGCCTACTCGCCCTTTTCCGGCTACGGGAAGGTCCAGCGAGAAGTCGCCGTCGAAGAGGGTTCCCGCTTCGATTTCCGGCTGTCGGACCACGCGTCGCGGGACGAACCGAGTGATCCGGAAAGAGCGCCATGCGGAAGAGACGTCTGCTGGATCGAAGTCAAGAGCGTGACCCTCTGCGAGGACCGCCGCGCACGGTTTCCCGATGCCGTGACGCAGCGGGGACGACGTCATCTGGAGCATCTGATGGCGCGGGTCGCCAGGGGCGAACGCGCGGCACTCCTCTATCTCGTCCAGCGGAGGGATGCCGACTCCGTCGCTCCGGCCGACGACATCGATCCCGAGTACGGCGCGACGCTCCGACAGGCCATCCGGGCGGGCGTCGAGGTCCATGCGCTGGGCACGCGCGTCCTTGCGGACCGTATCCGCCTCGAACGCGTGCTTCCCGTGCTCGTCGACGGTGGACGATGACGCGGACAGGGATGAAGCTGCCCGAGCGTTCGCGGATACGGCGCATCCGTGCGCCACTCCTGCGCTGGTACGATGCCCACCGACGTGACCTGCCCTGGCGTCACTCGCGGGATCCCTACGCGATCTGGATTTCCGAGGCGATGCTCCAGCAGACGCGGGTCGAAACCGTGATCCCCTATTGGGAACGATTCCTGGAGGCCTTCCCCGACGTCGGGAGTCTGGCCCGTGCGGATCTCGACCAGATCTACGCGGTCTGGACGGGGCTCGGATACTACTCGCGGGCCCGCAACCTGAAGGCGGCTGCCGAATCGATCGTGGCGGACCATGGGGGGCAGCTACCCGAAACGCCGGAAGGCCTGGCGACACTGAAGGGGATCGGTCGCTATACCGCGGGCGCGGTCGCTTCGATCGCCTTCGATCGAGAAGCACCGCTCGTCGACGGAAACGTCGTCCGGGTCTTCAGCCGTGTCTTCGGCATTCGTGAAGACAGCAGCCGCAAGGAAATCGTCGAAGGACTCTGGACGATCGCGGACATCCTCGTGCGGGGCCCCCGACCCGGGGATCTCAATCAGGCTTTGATGGAACTCGGCGCGATCCTCTGCACGCCACGAAAGCCCGATTGCGGGGCATGTCCACTCCGCCGGGATTGCGATGCGCTCGCAAGGGACGACGCGGAATCGCTTCCCGTGAAGAAGAAGAAGGCGAAACCGAGGCGCATGCGGGCGATCGCGGTCCATCTCGAACGCGAAGGCCGGATCCTGGCGGTGAGACGTCCCGAAGAAGGACTCATGGCAGGGCTCTGGGAGCTTCCCGGAGGCGAGATCGGGCCGGACGACGAAGCCAGGGACCGCGTCTGCGAACTCCTGGGGGCGTCTTTCGGATTGCAGGTGCGTGGAGTCGAGTCCGTCGGTCGGATCGAGCACGTCTTCACCCATCGCCACCTGGAACTCGAGGTCTTCCGCTCGCGAGCCGAACCGGGCACACGCGTTCGGCGGAGAGACCACGTCGGACATCGCTGGATCCGACCCCAAGCCCTTCTCGCCCTCGCTCATGCGGGACCGACGCGAAAGGCACTGAACCTCCTCGGTGTCACGAACGAGGTCTCGGCACGCGCCGAGGGGCGGAGTCGGCGCTGATGGGTGGCGATTCGAGAGGGCCCGACGGGAAGGAAGATCGCCCGGAGCGCTTCGCCGACCTGATCGGAGAGGCCCGGCCGATCCGACGCGGCCCGGAAAGGATCGCGCCCGACACACGACGGACCAGGCGACCTCCGGCGGGACGATCGGTCGCCGCAGAGAGTCCGCGATGCACCACGAAGACGCGCGCCGAACGTGAGGGCTCCGTCGATGCGGCCGGTCCACGCTTCCGTTGGCCGGATCCGGACGAGCCCGGCCGGGCCGCCGCTTCCGGAGTCAGCGACGCGAGACTCGCCGCCCTCGCTCGCGGCGAACCCGAGCCCGAGGAGCGGATCGACCTGCACGGTCTGCGTCGCGATACCGCCGGGCGCGTTCTCGTGGGACGGATCGAGAGCGCCCGGGCTCGTGGGCTCCGCAGCCTTCTCGTCATCCATGGCCGGGGCCGGCGATCGCCGACGGGGGAGGCCGTACTCCGCGATGCGGTTCCGGGTTGGTTGTCCGGGGGGCCCTGTGCCCGGCACGTCCTCGCCTTCACGCCCGCGCCGGATCGCCTCGGCGGAAGAGGCGCGACCCTCGTCCTGCTTCGTCGGCCCGATCGCTGAGGATGCTCCGGCCGGGCTCAGTCCGTCGCACCCGCCTCGACGACACCCTGCTCGGCGAGTCTCGCGCGAATCGACTCGATCCGCTTCCGATTGGCACCCATGTCCCCGTAGCCCACGCGCGAAGCCGAACGCACGGCGATCTGCCCGCCATCCGGCTGGAGAAGAAATTCCGCATCATCCCGGTAGCGCATGAGCGGGGTCACGAAGACGGCATGGATGTAGTTCCCATCGGCATCCACGCTCTCGACCCGGGGATCCCCATCGAGAAGCGCCCGTAGCGCGGCCCAGGCCACATCGGGTCTTCCCCGGATCGCGAGGGGGTCGATCCGGTGGGCGGGATCCGTCGCGAAGCTCGAGACACAATTCGGCTTGTTCGGACAGGGAGCCAGACGATCATGGTCGACGCCGAGTCCCTCGGGCATCCGTCCGCCGCAACCCAACCAACCCAACATCAGGACGAACCCGCCCACCCGAATCCGTTCCTTCATGGATCCCTCCGTCTGTCGTCGTGACCAGCGAACCGGAAGCCACCCCGTGACGCCCGATCGCGGGCGTCGGGATCGCTTCTAGAATCGGTCTG
>DRKE01000255.1 GCA_011051925.1 Deltaproteobacteria bacterium | reverse complement strand
GGGTTCGTTTTCATCATTCTTCCGACCTGCCGCTGCAACACGTCATCCTCGTGGCAGGGGCCGAGCGCCATCAGGATGGCGGTCGAGCCCTTCTTCATGCAGAAGTCGTCCAGCAGGCTCGCGATTTCGCGAATGCCCGATCGGAGGTACCGGGAGTTCATGTGGATCGCGATCGCTCTCTCTGCCGGGGCGTGTCCTCGGTTCGAGAAGGCCTCCTTCGTCGCATTGCGGAGTTCTTCGGGTGACCAGAGGAGGTCGACCTCGAGTGCCGTGTCGGGTCCGATCGCGATCTCTCCCCGGTATCCCGTCCGCTCGAGGAAGTCGCAGCTTCGCTGATCCCGCACGGAGAGGTAGTCGGCTTGCGAAGCCGCCCAGAAGGCGAGCTCGCTCGTCGCGGCACCGAAGGGACCCGGCACACCGGGCGCGTTCCACACGATCGGGATCCCGAGTTCATCGGCGAGGAGCGTCGAGCCGAGCCAGAGATCTGCATAGGCGAAGAGGCGTCGATCACCGGCTGAGACGTAGGGTTCGACGTCGCAGGCCTGCCCATGGATGATGTGCCCTCCGCCCACGATGACCCCATCGAAGGGGCGCGTCATGGCTTCCTCGGTCGAGATCGTCGGGACGCAGTCGCCCCAGACCGGTTCGCCACCGACAGGAGAGACATGGACGACCTCGATGTCGAGCCCAGTGTCGTTCGCCGCGCCATCGAGTCGACGTTCGACGAGAAGGGGAAAGAGCAGGTCGCCGTAGTTCTCGACGTCGAAGGTGCCGAAGTGTGCGATCCGATGGATCGTTCTGTCGGTGTGGCCTGCGAGCGGGGTCAACGCTGTCTCCACGTGGATGGGCGGATGGTGTTCCGATTTCAGTCCCTATCATATCATGTCGGCGAACCACGCCTTTCGAGCGATGCCGGTCGAGTACGTCCGAGGGGGCCCGGTGCATCGTCTGCTCGATGGACCGGGAAGCCATGACCAGGGGAATGGTTGTTCCATGGGAGAGGAGATTGATCGAGCGGAGGGTTTCCGCGAGAGCGGGGCTGCGCTCCGCTCGGGATTCCCGATTGGTTCCCGGCGCGTACCTCTCCTGGCCGCGGCGATCGGCCTCGCGACGTTCTTCAACTACAGGAAGATCTTCGATGGTTCGATGTCGGTGCTCGACTCGGGGTCGGGACTCGACCAGGCGATCTACGATCCATCGGTGGGTTCGCCGTGGCTCGGGGTCCTCGTCTTCCTGGCTCTCGTGTATTCGAAACGTGAAGAGGTCTTCCGGTCCATGGCTCCACGATGTTCGTATCGGGGGGCGCTCTTCTTTCTCGCATCGAGCGGAGGGCTCACTTTCTGGGCCTACCAGATCGCCGCGTACGATCTCCTGGTTCCATCGCTCGTTCTCCAGATGGTCGGGATCGCGCTGGCCGTGGGTGGATGGAGACTCCTGCGGGCCATCGCCTTTCCGCTGCTGGCCCTGGTCGCCGTCATTCCGTTGCCCGCGATCCTGATCAACCAACTCGTCTTTCCGATGCAACTCTGGACGGTCTCGCTCGCCTCCTTCCTGCTCGATCTCCTCGGGAGAACACACGATGTGGCCGGAGATCTGATCGTCACGAACGGGATCGTCTTCCAGGTGATCGAAGGTTGCAGTGGACTGAAATCGACGATGAGCCTGATCCTGGCGACCGTCGCGTTGGCCGAGCTCGTGGGGCGCGACGCGATCGAGAAGACCGTCCTGGTCATGATCTCTCCGGCAGTGGGCATCGTCGTGAACGGAATCCGCGTCCTGATCCTGATCCTTCGCGAGGTCCCTGCTGAGTCCGTGGAACACTCCATCCACGGCCTGTTGATGATCGTCTTCGGCGTTCTCCTGATGGGGGGGATCGAAGCAGTGCTCGGCCGAACGATCTTTCATCGGCGACGGAGAGCCGCTTCCCGGGTCTCTTCACGTTCGCCGATGGTGGGTCAGGGGTCCGTTCTGGCGCTCGGCGGCGTGGCCGCTTCTTCCGTGCTGCTTGGTGTTCTGGTGAGCGCTGCGCCCATCGGAGATTGGGGGATCCGCCGGCTGCCCAACACGAACATCGAAACCCTGCCTCCGGTCATCCAAGGCTGGAAATCCCATCGCATCCCCTTCGACAACGGGTTTCTCGGATCGGTCTGGTTTCGACACCGGATCTATCGGTCCTACGAGAAGGGAGGGAAATCCGTGCGGGTCTTCGTCGGGCTCGAAGACGTCGCCCGGCGGGATCGGAGTGGATATTCCCCGAAGACGCGGATCCCTCGTTCGGGCTGGAGGTCGATCGAAACGCCGGGTTCCCCGGCGACGGATGCAACGGACGCGGAAGAGCTCTTGATCCGCTATCCCGATCGGCCGGTTCGCGTCGTCCATGCGAGACCGGGGTATGCCCCATGGGGCTGGGAACTCGTTTCGAAGTGGCTCGGTCTCGACCCGAGGCTCGGGGGAGGGGATCCTTTGAAGTACGTCATCCGCCTGGAGACGGATGTGGAATCGGGGGATGGATCGGAAGCGGATCTGAAGCTGGCTCAGCTGTTTCCGGAGGTCCTGGAATGGTATCGATCCCCTAGGTAGATCGGAAAAAACGCGCAATACTCCGTGTGGGAGGGTCCTGGGGGAAGGGCCCCTTCGCGTCGAAGGGACGGGCCGGGACAGGGATCGAACATCCGAGCGATCCGTGAGCCGGTCCGATCAAACAAAGAGCCCGCAGCGTCGACGCACCCGTGCGGCGGACTCGAACTGGAGACTTCTATGATTTCGCTCAGCGCCCGCGTTTTCGGACCGGCATTCGTTTTCCTGACCCTGTTTCTTGCGGCGGGTTCTGCATACTCGGGTGGAGCGGGACCGGTCGAGAAGAGCACCGTGGGCGTTTTTCTTACGAGTTC
>DRKE01000254.1 GCA_011051925.1 Deltaproteobacteria bacterium | reverse complement strand
CTCCTCGATCGAGAACCGGACGTAGGCCTCGCCGCCGCAGAGCTTCGCGACGAGCGGGAGTCCGACACGATCCTGCAGGTGGCCTGCCAGCAGATATTCCCGTCCGAGCTCCGCGAGCAACCCGCGGGAGAAGTCCACGAGCTCGAGATCGGGATCGAAGGGCCCGATATAGTCGTTGCGTAGCGGCATCGATCAGGCCTCGGGATCGGCCAGCGTCGAAAACCAGTCGAAGTCCTCGCGTCGGGTCCAGCCGGGCATCCGGCTGCCCTTCTTCATGCGTTCGATCATGCGGTCGCTCAACTGGCCCGCCTGCATCATCGCGCCGAAGACGGCGCCAGCATTCGCATGATCGAAGAAGTCGCGCTGCCAGGACCACTTGAAATCGCCCGCATACCGAAACCAGGATCCTCCCGTGCCCCGGATCTCGTACGGCGTGCCATCGGGGTCGAGGATCGGCGCGAGTTGTCGCCAGATCCCGATGAATTCGCCTTTCTTGTCGTCGATCAACGTCCGAACGTACGGATAGGTCCACTTTTCGAGGCCGGACATCTCGGATCCGAAGGCCCAGTCGTGGATCTGCTGTCGACCACGGGCGACGAATTCCCAGTTCGGACCGGTATTCCAGCTGTAGATCGCGTCCTCGGTATAGAAGGACGACATCTTCGACCAGTCGCCGGTCTGCCCGGCCTCGTCGTTCGCGGCGACCCAACGCCGAACCATCTCTTCGATTTCTTCTCGGGGAAAAGCGGGCATTCCGATCGTGCTCCTCTCATCGTCTGTTGCGGTTCATCCACTCATGGTCCCGACATTGCGGATTCGGAGTCTGCGCCCGTCCCGAGGCGCATTGTCGACTCCGGTGGCTGGATTCCGGTCACGGTTCGGGATCCGAGGCCTCTTCGATCGAGAGGGCGTGCGTCGGGCAATGGCGGATCGCTCTCTCGACACTCTCACGAAGCCGAGGGGCGGGTTCTTCTGTTCGCAGGATGACCTTGTGCTCCCGGTGATCGACGGCGAAGACTTCCGGTGCCTCCTGGGCGCAGACCGCATGGCCCTGACAGAGGTCGGTGTCGACCCGGATACGGAAGCCGCGATCCCGCTTTCCGGTGCTTTCCGAAGCCGCTGCCTGTCTCGCGATGACCTCACGGCTCCGTTTCCTCCGTCGATAGCGGGCCCTGCAGGGTTGGGCGAGCTGGACGACCATCTTCGAGTGGTCGTTTCGATAGGTCTCCGGCGGTTGGGCGAGTTCGAACTCGTAATGCGTCAGGAGGTCGCTGAAGATCGCCTTCAGCTGCATCATCGCGAAGGCGGAACCCACGCAGCGATGGCGCCCCGCGCCGAAGGGGATCCAGGCGAAGAGCTGTCGGTCTTCGGCCCGACCTTCCTCGTAGCGGCTGGGATCGAAGCGGTCCGGTTCGGGAAAGCATTCCGGCATCCGGTTCGAGACGGCAGGAGAGACGCCCACGAGTCGCCCGGCCGGGATCGTCCAGTCCTTGTAGTGGAAGTCGAACATCACCTTCCGCATCAGGAGGATCAGCGGGGGATGCAGGCGGAGCGATTCCTGGATCGCATGTTCCAGACGTGGGATCTCCCGGAGCGCCTGGTGGCTGACGGGACGTCCATCGGAATAGAGCGTGTCGAGTTCGGCCACGACATCGTGGAGGACCTGTGGATGCTTCAACAGCTCGATCAGCGTCCAGGCGGCCGTTCCCGAAGTCGTGTGGTGGCCGGCGAACATCATCGAAATGAACATGCCCGTGATCTGTTCGATCGAATAGCGGGGATTCCCCTTCTCGTCCTGGATCGAGAGGAGGACGTCGAAGAGTTCGCGATTCGAATGGGGATCGCGCCGTCGCTTCTCGAACACGCCCTCGAGCAGGCCGACCAGCCGCTTCCGCGCGCGATCCCTCGCCCGAAAGGCCGGAATCGGCAGATGGGGATTCACGTAGGCGATCGCGTCGGTGCCCTTCTCGAGCTCGTAGAAGGTCCGGAAATACTCCGGCGTGAGTTCCTCCCGGAACTCCCTGCCGATCAGGCAGGCGCTCGACGTATAGATCGTGAGTTCCGCGAAGAAGTCGAGCAGGTCGATCTCGCCTTCGTCGCCGAGACCGGCCATCATGCGTCGGACCTCGGAGGTGATCGTCTCGGCGTGGCCGGGCATGGATTTCGCCGTCAGGGATTGGTTCCGGAGTGCCTGTTTGCGCTGTTCCGGCGTGCCGTCGAAGACGACACCCGGTCCGAAGACCGGTGTCATGAACGGATAGGCGGCCGCCTGATCGAGTTGTTCGTCGGAGCCCCGGAAGAAGGCTTCCTGGGCCTCTTCGCCCATCATCATCACGACCCGGTTGCCGGCGAAATCGAGTTCTCCGATCTCGCCGAGTTCGTCGCGAACCCGCTGAAAGAGTTCGATCGGCCGCTTGCGGAGTTCGAGCAGGTGTCCGAGCAGGGGCCAGGCGCCGGTCAGGCGGGGAACCGGACGGCCGCCCGATGCACGGGTTCCGTGTCGCTCCGCGGTCGGTACTTCGTTCATGGCCATCCCGGAACCCGCATGCCTGTCCCTCCCGCTCGGGTCCGGCGGCCATCGCTCTTCCGCCGGAATCCCCGTCACTTCGGATTCGGGCAGCCTATTCAAAGAACAATTCACATGCAATGTAAATTGCGGTAGACTCGCAGGCGATCTGCCCCAAGGGGCCAGAACGGGGGAATGGAGCGCCGCGGCGGACGATGGGCAGGGGCGATGCGGCCCGGTCTGGCAAGCCAGGGAGCGATTGATTGAGCGAACGTGTTCACATTCCAGTGCCGACTCGCGTCCGTCGCAGCCAGACGGAGCGTGCCGCCGCGACGCGCGATCGCGTGGTTGCCGCGGTGGTCGAATGCATTGCCGAAATCGGCTTTCAGAAGACGACCGCAAACGAGATCGCGCGGCGTGCGGGTGTGAGCTGGGGCGCGGTCCAGCACCATTTCCGGGACAAGGACGGCATCCTGGTCGCCGTCCTCGAGGAATCCTTCAACCGCTTCGCGGATCTCCTGCGGGCCCCCCTGCCTCGGGATCTTTCCCTCGCCGAGCGGGTTTCGGTCTTCGTCGATCGGAGCTGGCGGCATTTCGGAAGCCCCCACTACCGTTCGACCTACGAGATCCTGATGAATCTGCCGCCGGATCTCGAACCCGTCTGGCAGAACGAAGTCCTTTCGACCTGGAACCGGATCTGGCAGCGCTTCTTTCCCGAGCGACCGATCTCGTCACCGCACGTGACCTCCGTCATGCGCTATGCGGTCTCCGTGATGTCGGGGCTGGCGACGATGAATACGCTCGAAGGCGTGCCTGGGCGCAGTCGGGCCAGGGAGTTGTCCTTCTTGAAGGACACGCTGGAGCGCGAGCTGGCCGGTCCCGCCTCGGAAGGCCGTCCGGGCTGAAGATCAGGACGGATCGGAGTCTTCCCGGTATGCAGTTCGCGATCGCGGTGGCCTACAACGATCCCGCCCACCTGGTTCCGATCGCACGCTGCGCGGAAGAGGCCGGCTTCGGGGCCATCGTGCTCTCGGACCATCTCGTCTACCCCGGAAGGCTCACGACCTCCTATCCCTACACGAAGAGCGGAAGACCACGATGGAAACCCGACTCGCCCTGGCCCGATCCCTTCGTCGCCGTCGGCTCGATGTCGGCCGTGACGCGTCGATTGCGCTTCATCGTGAGCGTCTTCGTCCTGCCCCTGCGCCATCCCGTCCTGGCGGCCAAGACCATCTCGACGGCCTCGATCCTTTCGGGCGGTCGTCTGACCGTCGGTCTCGGGGCAGGCTGGATGCGCGAGGAATTCGAGCTCGTCGGGGCTTCGTTCGAAGACCGGGGTCGCCGCCTGGAGGAAGGTCTCGAAGTGATGCGGACGCTCTGGCGGGGCGGCATGGTGGAGCATCACGGGGAGTTCTTCGATTTCGGCCCCGTCCAGATGAGTCCGGTGCCGGCGCATCGGATTCCGATCTACGGCGGCGGCGTTTCGGCGCCCGCGCTTCGCCGTGCGGCGCGCTGCTGTGATGGATGGGCGTCCGAGATCCAGGATCGGGACCGGCTCGAGGGGATCCTGGCCACGCTTCGTGGCTGGCGTTCGGGGTCGGGCCGGGCCGCCGAGCCCTTCGGTCTCTGTGTCGCACTGCGCGACGTGGCGGATCTCGCGGGCTACCGGGCGATGGCGGGGCTCGGCATCACGGAATTGGTGACCGTCCCCTGGTTGCTCTACGGTGGCGATCCCGATTCGCTCGAGGAGAAGATGGAATCCATCCGCCGCTTCGGCGAGGATGTGATCGCGCAGTCGGACTGGGACCGATCGTTCCGGGAGTGACGACCCGGCCGGGACGAGGTGGGCACGATGAGGAAGAGGCGATGGGAGAAGAAGCGATGGGAGACGGGATGGAGGCAGGACTTCCGGCGATGCAGGCGGCCCGGAATTCATGGCGATGTGTCCAGGACCATGATCGCGAGGGGTGGCTCGATCTGATGGCGGAGGATGTCTGCGTGGAGGATCCGATCGGTCAGGCGCCCACCAATCCGACCGGGCAGGGGGTGCGTGGGAAAAAGGCGCTCGGCGAATTCTACGACATGAGCATCGCCCCCTCGAAGATGCAGATCGAGGTCCACGAATCCCATGCGGCAGAAAACGAGTCCGCCCATCTGATGACCATTCGGGCGACTCTGGCCAATGGCGTCACGACGAAGATCCGGAGTATCTTCACCTATCGCGTCAACGACGCGGGGAAGATCACGAACCTGCGCGGATACTGGACCATGGGGGACATGGAGATCGAGCAGCCCGGCTGAGCTTCGCCCGCGATTCCCCGGTTCGGATCGCTTCGGCCGCCCCTGGATCCGGGCCGAGGGGATGAAACCTGCTTCCGGGCCCTGGATACGAAAGGAATTCCCGATGTCCGATTCACCGATCACGCACCGACGATTCGTCTCCTATATCGACCGTACGCGCGAATACTATGCCGCGCAGGGATACGAAAAGCCCTATCGCTGGGCCTGTCATTCGTCGGTGCCCTTCACCCGACCGACGAAGCCGCTCTCGGAGTCCCGCGTCACGGTCGTCACGACGGCGAGTCCCTTCAAGGGGCAGAAGGCGCGAGAGGGGGTTCTCCGCGGGGACAAGGAAGTCTGGTCCGGGGAGACGCGCGAAACGCCGGAGCGACTCTATACGGACGACCTCGCGTGGGACAAGGAGAGCACGCATACCGACGACGTCGAATCCTTCGTGCCCCTGGGCGCCCTGCGCGCCTTTGCCGAAGAAGGAAGGATCGGCTCCCTGGCCAGGCGCTTCCATGGCGTGCCGACCGACTACAGCCAACGCCGCACGATCGAACGGGATGCGCCCGAGATCGTGTCCCGATGCAAAGAGGACGAGGTCGACATCGCGCTTCTCGTACCCCTCTGACCGGTTTGTCACCAGACCGTGAGTCTGGTCGCAAGAGCCCTCGAGGAGAGTGGTATTCCGACCGTCGTGATCGGCTCCGCCCGGGACATCGTCGAAGAATGCGGCGTTCCCCGTTTTCTCTTCAGCGACTTTCCCCTCGGAAATCCCTGTGGCAAGCCGGGCGATCGCGCCATGCAGCGTCAGATCGTCGGCCATGCCCTCGACCTCGTCGAGTCGGCCCGACTGCCCCGGACGACCGTGCAGACACCCTTCGTCTGGGACGAAACCGGGGCCTGGCGGGAGCGCTATGCGCGGGTGGACGAGGAGACGATCGAGAAGCTCCGGCGGGCGGGCGAGGCGCGTCGTGCCGAGCAGGAGCGAGCGCGCTCGGCGGGGCAGGGCTGATCGGGTCGGGACGCCTCCGGGGTCCTGTGGGCGGGTCGGGTCCGCCGGGTCGTCTGGCCGGACTGGACCCCGGGCGCCGTGGTCGCGAAGGAACTCGTACGGCGGGGGCCCGATCCTGATATAGTGCCTGATGATGGCGCCCGATGTTCCCGATGCCGACACCCGAGCCGCTCCGGAGACGCGGTATATCGACGAGCCCGCCTGGCCGGAAACAGGCGGGCGGGATGTCGTCTTCCTGCTCGACACGGCCAGCGGCTTCGAGCGGCGGATCCTGCGCGACTGGATCGAGCGCCACCGCCCGGACCCCGAACTCAAGGTCGACATCCTCATGCTCCCCTCCTCGCGTCGCCGACGCGGGCGGCTCGATCCCCGGCTCGAACCGATCCTCGCCTCCGGCGACGATCCCCTGCTCGCGCCGCTGCGCATCGCGTGGCTCGCACCCGAACGCGAGGGTCGCCGTGAAGTGCGGCCTTCGGATCTGCTCACCCTGGCCGATCCCCGCGACCCCGATCGTCTCCGCGAGCGCTATCTCCATTGGCGGAATCCCGAGCGTTGCCGGATCGTCGCGGGCGAACCCGCGCCGGTTTCCGAAGTGCGGGAGCGCTGGCGTCGCGCCGCGGGCAGCGACACGGGGATCACCCAGGGATTTCCGGTCTTCGTTGCCCGGCAGGCTGCGCTGGCTCTCGAGCGGGCCGAGCGGCGAATCCGGGGGGCCCGCTACAAGGTCCCCCGTCTGGTGAACGAGGACATCCTCGCCCAGCCCGCCTTCCAGGGAGAACTGCATCATCTCGCGCGCGAGCTGGGCCGGTCGGAAGCCAGGGTACTGGCCGAAGCGAGAAAGGATCTTCGGGAGATCGCCGCGCGACATACACCGCTCGCGATCGATGTCGTCGTCCATCTCTGGCGCTTCATGTACTCCCGTGGCTACGACCGGCAGCTCCGCTACGACCCGGCGGAACTCGAGGGCGTGCGCAGGCTTTCCCAGCAACATTCCGTCGTCTTCCTGCCGACCCACAAGTCGAATCTCGATCATGGCGTCCTGCAGACGATCCTGCACGACAATGGCCTGCCGCCGAACCACACGGCCGGCGGCATCAACATGAACTTCTTTCCCCTGGGTCCGATCATCCGCCGGAGTGGGATCTTCTTCATCCGCCGGAGCTTCAAGGACGACGAGGTCTACAAACTCGTCCTGCGGCACTACATCGACTACCTGATCTCCAAGCGCTTCCCCCTCGAGTGGTACATCGAAGGCGGGCGATCGCGTTCGGGCAAGTTGCTGCCGCCGAGGTTCGGGCTCCTGGCCTACGTCGTCGACGCCTATCGTCGGGGACACAGTGAAGACGTCGTACTCGTGCCGGTCTCCATCTGTTACGACCAGATTTCCGACGTGAGCGACTACGTGAAGGAACAGCGCGGGGGAGACAAGGAGAGCGAGGGCTTCGGCTGGTTCCTCCGTTTCATCCGTCGTCTCGGGAAGCGCTATGGCCGGATCAATGTCCGTTTCGGGGATCCCGTCTCCCTGGCCAACGCGCTCGGACCGCCGGATCCGGATGCCTCGCCCGATCCCGACGAGAAGAGTCTCGAACTCCAGAAACTCGCCTTCGAGGTCTGCGTCCGCATCAACGCCGCGACGCCCATCACGCCGGTTTCGCTCGTTTGCCTGGCGTTGCTCAGTCGGGGCGATCGCGCGCTCACGAAATCCGACATGGTCGAGGCCCTCGCGGGGATGCTTTCGTACGTGCGGCTTCGAGGTCTGCCGACTTCGGAGAACCTCGAGCTCGATACCGTCGAGGGCGTCGGACGGACGATGGACGCCCTCGTCGAGAACGGATTGCTGACCCGATACGACGCGGGGCCCGATCCGGTCTATGGCATCGCATCGGATCAGCATCTCGGGGCGGCCTACTATCGGAACACGATCATCCACTACTTCCTCGTCGGGGCGATCTCGGAACTGTCCCTTCTGCGAGCGGCCGAAGACGATGTTCTCGATCGGCGACAGGAATTCTGGAAGGCGGCTCTCGAGTTGCGGGACCTGCTCAAATTCGAGTTCTTCTTCGCCGAAAAGGATGCCTTCCAGGACGAGATCCGTCGTGAACTCCGTCTTCACGACGTCGACTGGGAGAAGAGTCTCGACGCCGGTCCGGACGAGATCATGGCGATGATGGCGAAGATCCGGCCCTTCCACGCCCACCGCGCACTGCGCCCCTTCCTCGAGGCCTACCGGGTCGTCGGGGATGCACTCGAACGCCACGAGCCGGAAGCCGCGATCGACGAACCCGCGTTTCTCGCGGGATGCCTGGCCATGGGACACCAATACGCTTTGCAGCGCCACATCAAGCGGCAGGAATCCGTTTCCAAGGTACTCTTCGCGACCGCGATCAGACTCGCACGGAATCGCGGGATCTGGGAGCCCGGCGGGGCGGAGCGCCGGCTCGCCCGACAGCAGTTCGCGAGCGAGATCCGCGCCGCGATCCGCCGGATCGACGCGGTCGAGGCGCTGGTCCGGGCGCGTCAAGCGGGGCTTGCCGCCGCACCGGTCGTGCCCCTGGCCGTGGCCGATCGACGTGGGCCCTCGCGATCCGGCAAGGACCGGGATCCCGTGCTCGAGGACGAGCCGCGACGGCTTTCCCGCCTATCGAAGTAGACCGACGAGATCGAAGACCGATACGAGGCCGACCAGCGGGCCTTCGTCGTTCTCGTCGTCGATCACGAGGACGCGATGGATCCGATGCTTGAGCATCAGATCCGCGATCTCGTTGACGGGCGCATCCCGGCGAACGGAAATCGCACCGGTCGTCATGACCTCCGACACGCTCCGATGGGTCAGGCGATCCTCGAACTCCTCGATGTCGGTCAGCCATTCGGCACCCTGGAAGGTGGGGCTGCTCTCGTAGTAGTGGAGATCCATGACGGCATCGTCATGGGTTTCGTTGGCCGTTCGCAGGAGATCGCGAGCGCTGATCACGCCGACGACATCGCCGCTCTCGTCGACGACCGGCGCGCCGCTGATGTCCTCCTCGACGAAGAGTCGATAGACCGCCAGGAGTGGCGTGTCGGCCGCCACCGTGACGACGCGTCTTTCCATGATGTCTTCCGCAATGGTCATGATCCTGCCTCGCGCGGGTCGTTCCAGGCTGGCTGGACGACACTTCGAAGTTCCGGTCCCGATGCGAAGATACATCTCTCCGCTTCGACTGGATACGCGCGCAGGGGCGCCGGGCAAGGGGATGGGAAGAGAATCGCATCCGGGACGCGATGCTCGTGTTCGATCGGGCCCTTCCCCGGCCGGATCCCTTTTCGAGCGTGTGACAGCCTGTGACAGATAGACACAGCGGCGCTCGTTGCCCGGGATGGAGTGGTCCGCTTCACCTATTCTCGCGGGTGGACTCGGAACGGGGGGCTCGTCGGATGGAGACGGATGCAGAGGTCGCTCGGTCGGTGGTGCCGAAGCCGATCGGAGAAGTCGCGAGCATGCTCGGCCTTCGCGAGGAGGATCTCCACCACTACGGTCGGGACGTGGCCAAGATCGATCTGGATGTCCTGGAGCGTCCGCGCTCGCGGCCTGCGCCTTCGCGCCTCGTCCTGGTCTCGGCCATCACGCCGACACCGGCGGGGGAGGGCAAGACGACGACGTCGATCGGGCTGGCCGATGCGCTCTCACGGATCGGAGAATCCGTCTGCCTGGCGCTTCGCGAGCCCTCGCTCGGGCCGTGCATGGGTGTGAAGGGCGGGGCAGCGGGAGGGGGATACAGCCAGGTCATTCCCATGGAACGGATCAATCTCCATTTCACGGGCGATTTCCATGCCATCACGGCGGCGAACAACCTTCTCTCCGCGATGCTCGACAATCATCTCCATCAGGGCAATGCCCTCGACATCGATGTCCGGCGGATCCTCTGGCGCCGGGTCGTCGACCTGAACGATCGCGCGTTGCGCAACGTCGTCGTCGGTCTCGGAGGGCCGGCGGATGGGGTGCCGCGCGAAGCGGGATTCGACATCACGGCGGCCTCCGAGGTGATGGCGATGCTCTGTCTGGCCTCGGGCCCCGACGATCTCCGGGCCCGTCTCGAGCGTACGCTCGTCGCCTTCGATCGAATGGGCGGGCCGGTCACGGCGGGCGATCTGCGCGCGTGCGGCGCGATGCACGCACTCCTGGTCGAAGCGCTTCGCCCCAATCTCGTGCAGACGCTCGAAGGCACACCCGCGCTCGTTCACGGAGGGCCGTTCGCGAACATCGCCCATGGTTGCAACAGCGTGCTCGCGACCCGGATGGCGCTGCATACGGCGGATTGGTGCGTGACCGAGGCGGGTTTCGGCTTCGATCTCGGCGCCGAGAAATTCTTCGACATCAAGTGCCAGGGAGCCGGTCTCGACACGGCAGCGGTCGTCCTGGTCGCGACGGTCCGGGCGCTCAAGATGCACGGCGGACGGAAGCGGAGCGAACTGGACCGTCCCGACCCCGAAGCGGTGCGCCGGGGGTTGCCCAATCTCGAAAAACACCTGGAGAGCATCCGCTGCTTCGGAGAAAACGCGATCGTCGCGATCAATCGATTCGCGGCGGATACCCGGGAAGAGATCGACGTGGTTCGTTCCTTCTGTGGGGAATCCGGCGTTCCCGTGGCGGTTTCGGAGCACCATGCACGCGGTGGAGAAGGCGCCGAGGCATTGGCGCGTCTTCTCCTACGCCACGCCGAGACGGTGCAGCGGCCCTTCCGGCCGCTCTACGACTGGGAGGACACCGTCGAGGACAAGATCCTCGCGGTCGCGCGACACATGTATGGTGCGGGCGGAGTTGCCTACACCCGGCAGGCTCGTCGGGACCTCGCTGAGATCGAGCGGCTCGGGTACGCGCGACTTCCCGTCTGCATCGCCAAGACCCCGGGTTCCCTCTCGGACGACGGTCGTCTCCGCGGTCGGCCGCGGGATTTCGAGATCGTGGTCCGGAAACTCCAGATCAACGCGGGTGCGGGATTCCTGGTGGTCCTGACCGGCGACATCATGCGCATGCCGGGCCTTCCGAAGCATCCACTGGCGGAGTCGATCGGCGTCGTCGGGGACCGTATCGTCGGACTCTCCTGATCCTCCCGATCCCCGTTCCGTTCCGGTCATCGCGTTTGGCGGGAAAGCTTCATTCACGCACGAAAGAGAGGTCGATTTTCGATCGGGGGGTTGACCCGGCGAGAACCCGTGCACAGGGTCTGCTATGTCTGTGCGCGCGGGATGAACCCGCGAAGGAGGAGCATCCAGTGGCAGCCAGGAAAAAGGCGACTCGCAAGGCAGCGACCCGGAAGAAGGCTACGAAGAAGGCTACGAAGAGGCCCGCGAAGAAGAAGGCCGCAAAGAAGGCAACCCGGAAGAAGGCAGCGAAGAAGAAGGCCACGCGGAAGAAGGCGGCCAGCCGTCGAAAGATCGACCTGGTCGGTTCCGAGCTTCCGAAATCGCTCAAGGCCTTCGCTCGCCAGTTCCGACGGGATCTGACGGCCGTCGAGAAGCAGATCGAGACGGCGACGAAGGACGTCCGACGGAGCCTCGCGCGGGTCGTTCGGGATGCCAGCCACCAGCTCGGGGTTCTCGAGGCGCGTGGCCAACGAGAATGGCGCTCCCTCTCGAAGAGCGCGAAGCGCGACCTCGAGCGGATCACGAAGCGTCTGCAGAAGGCCACGAAGGGATAGGCTCTTCCCGGCGCGGGCATCCGAGGACGTGCCATCGGATGGGACTGCGGTTCGTGCGGGAACTCAATCGAGAAACTCGAGTTCCCGCATGAATCGCACCATCTGCTCCAGGTACTCACCGCGATCGAGATGGAGCATGTGATTGCCCGGGAACCAATGGATCCGACAGCGATCCCAATGGTCCCAGAGCAATCGCGAGTGTTTCGGGGGCGCGATCCGATCGCCCACGCCACCGATGATCATCAAGCGCTCCTTTTCGATCACGGGTCGATGGGTGAGCGGAGTCGTGGGGGCGAGCAGGCGGCGGCCATCCTTGATGGAACGCCCGAGAAGGGTCAGTCCGAGCCGGATGGCCAGCCCTGTCGGCTGCCATTCGACGATCAGGTCGAAGGGACTGACGACCGGTACGTTGGGAATCGAGAACTGGAGCCGCGGCTCGACGCTGGCCAGCAGGGCCGCCGTCCATCCTCCAAGGCTGATGCCCGTGATTCCGACCCGGGTCACGCCGCGCTCCTCTTCGAGCCAGTCGACGAGTGCGCGGAGTTCGCAGATGGCCTGCGCCATGTGTTCGTTGATCGCGCCGAGCCCACAGCCGAAGAATCCGTGGCCGCTATACAGCGACCAGGGCTCCTGTCGGCGCCCGTGATGGGGCAGCGTGTAGAGCAGGACGTCGCAACCCATCTCGTAGTAGGACTGCAGGGTGAAGAATCGTTCGTTGATCCAATAGGGATCCGCCATGAAGCCGTGAACCGCAATCAGGGTCGATCGACCATCGTCTCCATGACGCCAATGCCGGGCGCGCGCGATCCGGCTGTTCCTCTGCTTCTGGAAGCGTTTCCGATAGTTCGGGTTGTAGGGCCGGTAGGGCGTCTCGAACTTGATCCCCTCGCAGAGGCCATTCTCCGGCGCGAAATGGGGCGACCGGGGCGGGTAGCACGTGACGTCGATCTTTCGCGACGGCGGGGCGAAGAGGACCTTGGGATCCTCGTCGACGAGATCGTAGTAGAGCCTCAGGTCTTCGGGGCTCTCCGATGCGCGCAGGCCGAACCGGCCATCGGGAAGGGGGAGGAGACTCGCTGGAAGAGCGGTCATGCCGAGCAGGCTCGCTCCGGTCGTTCGGATGGCGAGGTCGGTCAGGGCCGTCGCGTTGACACGGATCCAATCACGCGGAGAAAGCTCGAAGCCTTCGGGCCGTTGTGCGAAATTGCTTTCGAGATTCTCCCACCAGGGTCCCGATGGCATGATCGACGGGGAATGGGCGAAGGTCTCGTGGGCGATTCGGGAAACGATGCTGGACCGCGGCATGAGAACTCCCTGGCAGGACGGGTCGAGGATAACTTGACGAAGCGGCGACGGTCCAGCCTCCGCCGGGTGTTTCGCGGGATCGTCGGTCGCTGATGGCCCGCTGGGTCGGGAGAGGATCGTTGCGAATGTCGGGATCTCCGTGGAAAGGACGATCGACCGCCGGAATCCTCGCCGTCGCGTTCCTGGCCGTCGCGCTCTGGATGAGCTGGGGGTACAGCGATCGCCTCGAGCGGGACAATGCCTTCTGCAATGCCTGTCATCTTTCCGATGGCACCCCGCTCCACCTGGAGATCCGAGAACGCTTCGATCGCGTCGTTCCGTCGAATCTCGCCGGTGTCCACGGTCGGGGTTGGGTCGAAGATCGGCCGGATCCGGCCTTCCGATGTGTCGACTGCCACGCGGGTTCCGGCATGGTCGAACGAACGCGTGTGAAGCTTCTTGCCGCTCGTGATGCGATCCGATATCTCGCCGGTCGCTTCGAAGAGCCTCGCCGGATGGATTTCGACCTGTCGCCTGCCACCTGCCTCCACTGCCATGGGGCCTTTCGTCATTCCGCTGCGCCGGGCTGGACCTTCGTTGCCTATCATGGCCGCCCGGAGCACGCTCCCGACCGTGGACCTGCCTGTGTGCGATGCCACGCGGTCCACGAGACGGACGGAGATCCCTTTGCCTATTTCATGAATCGGCCACGAGTCGATCGTCAATGTCGGATCTGCCATGTCCCGGGCGGCGAAATGGAGATCCCGTCCCTCCTCTCGGAGGCTCAGCGATGAGTCCTGGCGAGGACGCTCAAGTCGTCGACGACCTTGCATCGGCCGCTGTCTTCATGTCGTCGGCACTCGTCGAGCGAGGAGCGGAGGATCTGCTGGACGTGTCGAAGCGCTCGCATGCGCTCCGTGACTTCGGCGAGTCGCTCTTCGATCAGCTCCTGGACGGCGCCACAGGGCGCCGGTTCCAGCAATCGGGCGATGTCATCCAGAGTGAAGCCGGTCGCCTGCGCCGCGCGGATGAAGCGCAGACGCTCGAGGTCTTCTTCGGAATAGAGTCGATAGTTCGAGGGTGAACGCGCGCTCGCCTCGAGGAGCCGGGCGCGTTCGTAGTAGCGGATGGTCGACGCAGGGACTCCGGCTGCCGCCGCGAGTTCACCGATGGTGAGGTGTGCGGTCATGGAGTGATGATGGGGCAAGCCCGGAAGGGCCCGCAAGGTCCTTCCGTGCTGCACCAGACGGCCTTCTTCCCGGGCGCAGAATCCGGGATCCGATCCTCGCGGAGCCCGCTATTCCCGCTCGCCCGCGCCCCGGTGCGCGTTCGGCCTTTCATCCGTCATCTGGTCCGTCGCGAGCCAGATCGCTTCGGCGTTCCGCTCGTCGGAACGCAGGAGCTCTTCCACGGCGACCGCTTCGAACACGTCCTTGCCAAACCCTCCGATCAGTTCGGAGGTCGGTTGGATCCCGCCCGTTCCGAAATACACGAGTTCTCCCTCGAGATCGTAGATGTTGAGATGGAGACTGAGCGCGCCGACATAGCCATACGAGTCGTGTCCCGGCAGCAATCCCTTCTCGAAGGGGTAGACCGCGCCGTCCCATCGAACGATTCCGTAATTCCATGCCGCCGAAACCGCCATGATCTCCGGGATCATCATGAAGTCGCACCCTCGTTCGTCATGCAACGCGGCAAGGGCAGCCCTTCGTGCCGCCTGGTAGCGTTCCGGATCCTTCTCACCCGTATGCCGATCGAAGAGATCCCCGGCTTCCTCGAAGACGCGCTTCCACGTTTCGTTCAAGGCTTCGGCACCGACGACTTCGAATCCCCTGGCGCGAAGAACCTCGCCGATCGATTTCTCGAAGGCGGGGAGGCGATCATCGTCTTCGGATGGGTCGATCGGACTCGAGACGTGATCTACGCAGAACCGGGATGGCGACCCGGATGGCCCGTCCGGGAGCTTCGGGGTCATGGGGCCGATCTGGTTCCGCGACCGCCCGTGAAAGGGATTGGTGTCGACCAGAAGCGCCGAACGTTCCGGCGGGCGAGAGCCCACGCAGGCCATCGCGAGAAGGGCCACGCACGCAACGATCGAGGGAAGCCAATGGCGCGCTGCGTGGAGCGGTGTCGAGGCTTCGCAAGGGCGCATCACCTTCTTCGCATCACCTTCCTGTGTTCTCGCCTCGTGTTCTTGTATTCGCGATTCCCCTGATGGATTATGAAGCCATGCGAGGCGCGCCGTCAAGCGGAATCGAGAGGCGGGATGGGGAGGCCGGAAGGCGTTCTCGGCGC
Organism: Deltaproteobacteria bacterium; assembly: GCA_011051925.1. Taxonomy (GTDB): domain Bacteria; phylum Myxococcota_A; class UBA9160; order UBA9160; family UBA4427; genus UBA4427. The sequence continues at coordinate 25 of DRKE01000254.1, read as the reverse complement.
AGCCTGCGCGGAATCGTGCTTTTCG
>DRKE01000253.1 GCA_011051925.1 Deltaproteobacteria bacterium | reverse complement strand
CAAACGACTCTATGTCGTGCGGCTGGACCCCGAGGAGAGGAGGGTGGTCGTCGGCGATGCGACGGATCTCGATTGTCTCCATGCGCGCGTCGACGAGGTCAACTGGATCTCGGGCAAGGCGCCTCGGAAGGCGATTCGAGCCCGGGTGCAGGTTCGACACCGCCATGTGGCCGTCCCCGCGGAGATCGAGGCCGAGGAGGACGGCGCTGCGACGATCCGGTTCGACGCGCCCGTGCGTGCGGTCGCGCCCGGCCAGGCCGCCGTCTTCTACGATGAGGCCCTGGACGAGGAAGTCATCGGGGGCGGCTGGATCACGGCGGGCACCCCATGACTGGCGGGCACCCCATGAAAGGGGCGTCGGGACACGGTGATCCCGAAGAGGATTCCGGGAGGGCCGATCCGACGACATCCCCGGCGCCGGACCGGGCAGAGGAGGAGCGGGCCGCGGCGCTGGATCGTTTCGAGAAGGCCCTCGGATATCGTTTCCGCCAGCGCGAACTGCTCGAGAATGCGCTGCGGCACTCGTCGTACACGCATGAACTCGGATTGCGGATGCAGGACGGGGCCGATCGGATCGAGGACAACGAACGGCTGGAGTTCCTGGGCGATGCCGTCATCGCCGTCGTGGTGGCGCACGCGCTCTACCGATCCAATCCCGACTGGCGAGAGGGAGACCTGACGCGGGCCCTTCATGCCCTCGTCGAAGGCCGCTCCCTGGCGAAGCTGGCGCGTTCGCTCGAACTCGGCGCGGTGCTTCGACTCGGCCGGACCGAACGGAAATCGGGAGGGGACGAGAAGCCGACACTGCTGGCGAACGCCATGGAGGCGGTGATCGGCGCGATCTTCCTCGATGGGGGGCTCGACGCCGTCGCCGCCTTCATCGAACGCGTCTTCGGTGCGGCGCTCGCGCGGGATGCGGCGCGGGTCCGCCGCGACCCCAAGACCGAGTTCCAGGAACGGGTGATGGCGGCCGAAGGCGAGTTTCCCAGCTACCGGCTGATTCTCGACAGCGGGATCGAGGGGGACGAGGCGCGCTTCACGGTCGAGGTCCGGATCCGGGATCGCCCGATCGCCCGGGGCATCGGCCGAACCAAGCGGGCGGCCGAACGCGAGGCGGCGGCGAAAGCCCTCGCGGAGGCTGAAGCGGAAGCGGTCGCCGGGGGCGAAGGGTCGTGAGCGGGTTCCGGGCCGGGTTCGTCGCGCTTCTCGGGCCTCCGAACGTGGGGAAGTCCTCGCTCCTGAATGCCGTCCTCGGTCATCGCCTGGCGATCGTGAGTTCGAAGCCACAGACGACGAGAAGCCGGATTCTCGGCATCCTTCCGCGCGATGACGCCCAGATCCTCTTCCTCGACACACCGGGTCGGCACGAAAGTCCGAAAAAACTCAACGCGGCGCTCAATGCGATCGTGCACACGGTCGCTCGGGACTGCGATCTCGCCTGTCTGCTGGTCGATCGCTCGGTCGGCTGGACCGCGGTCCACGATGGACTCCGGGCCGGGCTGGAAGACCTGGGTCGATCGACCCTGGTCGTCGGGACGAAGAGCGATCTGCCACGGGCCGGGAAGGCCGCCTGGCCCCCGGATGAAGTGCCCCCGCACTGGCCGTGCGTGGCCGTATCGGCCAGGACCGGCGAGGGGCTTCCGGAGCTGCTCGATGCGATCGCGCAGAGGCTGCCGGTTTCTCCGCCGCTCTACGGCGAGGATGAGCTGACGGACCGCCCCGTGCGCTGGCTCTGTGCCGAGATGATCCGGGAGGCGGTCTTCGAGCTGCTCGACCAGGAACTTCCCTATTCGATGGCGGTCGAAGTGCTTCGTTTCGACGAGTCGGATCCGCGGATCGTGAGGATCGGTGCGAATCTCCTCGTCGAGCGCGATTCCCAGAAGCGGATCGTCGTGGGACGGGGAGGGCGGATGATCAAGAAGATCGGGATCCGCGCGCGGAAGGCGATCGAGGAGGGGCTCGGTTGCCCGGTCCATCTGGAGCTGTTCGTGAAGATCGACCCGGGCTGGCTGAAGAGCGACCGCCGGATCGAGGAGCTCGGCTACCAGTAGGTCGGATCCCTCTGCCCGCGGCCACGGTCCCATCGCCAGTCATGTCAGTTGACGTGAACTGGCAATCGCGGCATCCTGGCTCCATGTGGAGCATCACCGAGGTCTGTGCGCGGACGGGCCTGTCCCCGCGAACGGTTCGCTACTACGAGGAGATCGGGCTGCTTCCGGACGTTCGTCGGCGGGCCGGCGGCCGGCGGATCTACGACGCGGATGCGCTCGAGCGCCTCGGGTTCATCAGCCGGCTCAAGGCCCTCGGTCTCTCCCTGGCCGAGATCCGTGAACTGAATGCGGTCTATGCCATCCGGGGGTCGACCCGGGCCATGTTGATGAGGCTGCAGGACCTGCTCCAGGGGAAACTGGCGGATCTCGATCAGCGGATCCGTGAACTCTCGGACCTGCGAGAGGAACTCGCGCGATACCGATCCCGCGTCGAGCAACGCGTCGCGGAAGTGGAATCCGATTCGATGGCGCCTCCGCCGGGTGGATCTCCGGAGGCCGCCGTCGGATCCGCGCTGACCATGGCGGATCCGGCGACCCCGGATCGATGTCTCGAAAGGAAGAGCGGATGAGCGCTTTGCGAGAAGAGGGTGGGGGGGAGAGGCGGCCTCCGGTGCGGGTCGTGACCGCGGCGTCGCTCTTCGACGGTCACGACGCAGCGATCAACATCATGCGACGCCTGCTCCAGGCCCAGGGCGCCGAGGTCATCCATCTCGGGCACGACCGCGGGGTCGAGGAGATCGTCGAAGCCGTCGTCGAGGAGGCGGCCGAGGCGGTGGCGATCTCCTCCTATCAGGGCGGTCACATCGAGTTCTTCGAGTTCTTGGTCCAGCGGCTGGCCGAGGTCGGCGTGCCCCACGTCCGGGTCTATGGCGGTGGCGGCGGAACCATCACACCCGCCGAGATCCGGCATCTGCACGAGGTGGGCGTAGCGCGCATCTTCAGTCCCGAAGATGGTCGGAGCCTGGGGCTCGAAGGCATGATCGCCCTGATCCTCGAGGAATGCCTCGAGGCGCGCCGTGCCCAGGAGGCGGATCCCGGCGCCGGGATGATCGAACTCGCCGATCGGCTCGATGCGGGCAATGCCCTCGATGTCGCTCGTCTGATCGGTTTCTTCGAGAATCACGCCGAAACGCACAAGGCCGAAGCGGATCGCATCCGGGCCGTCCTCAGTGAACGGGGGACGTCTGCCGCGCCCGTCATCGGATTCACGGGCACGGGGGGGGCGGGAAAATCCAGCGTGCTCGACGAACTCGTCCTGCGCCTTCGTCGCGACGCGCCCGGATTGCGGATGGCCCTGCTTCTCGTCGATCCCACCCGGCGTCGCAGCGGCGGCGCGCTCCTCGGCGATCGCATCCGCATGAACGCGATCCGGGGTCCGGAGGTCTATGTCCGCTCCATGGCGACCCGACGCGCGAACCTTTCGCTCGCGGCGGCCGTGGCCGACGGGTTGCGCGTGTTGCGATCGGCGGGCTTCGATCTCGTCTTTCTCGAGACGGCCGGGATCGGGCAGAGCGATTCGGAGATCGTGGATCAGGTCGATCGCTCGATCTACGTGATGACGCCCGACTATGGCGCGCCCACCCAGCTCGAGAAGATCGACATGATCGATTTCGCGGATCTGATCGTCCTGAACAAATGTGATCGGCGGGGCGCCGCCGATTCGCTCCGGGACATCCGGAAACAGTGGCGACGCAATCGCAATCGATTCGATCTATCCGACGAGGCGATTCCCGTCTTCCCCACCGTGGCCCGCAACTGGAACGATCCCGGAATGGAACGACTCGCCCGGGCTCTCGAGGCGGAACTCGAAGGGCTCGGATTGCCGCCCTTCTCGTCGGCTCCGCCGATCAAAGGGACCGGATCGTCGGAGGAGGCGGCTCTGGCGGGCGCGTCCAGCCTGGTTCCGGCGATGCGCCAGCGCTATCTCTCGGAGATCGCGGAATCGATCCGAAACTATCGTGGCCGGATCGAAGCGGCCGCGAACCAGGCGGCCCTGGCGGACGGGTTTGCCCGGGTTCTCGCCAACGAAGGGATCGGATTGCCGTTTCCCACGGCGCCGCTCCCCTTGCCCGGGGCGGATCGGGCGGATGGCGCGACCTGGACGGTCCTGGCCGAGGGCTACTCGAAGGCCGTCGCCGGGATCGACCCCGCCCTTCGGGACCAGCTCGCCGACTGGCCCGCCACCCGGGAGCGCTATGCGGCTTCGCGCCAGACCTATCGGGTCCGGGATCGCGAGGTCGTGGTCGAGAATCGGACGGAAACGCTTTCGGGAACGAAGATTCCCAAAGTCGCTCTGCCGCGAACCGGGGATTGGGGCGAGTTGGTCCGCTATTTCGGATTCGAGAACCTGCCGGGGCGCTTCCCTTTCACCGCGGGCGTATTTCCCTTCAAGCGTCGTGAGGAGGATCCGACGCGCATGTTCGCAGGGGAAGGGGGGCCGGAACGGACCAATCGGCGTTTCCACTACCTGAGTTCCGGACAGCCTGCGGCCCGTCTCTCCACGGCCTTCGACAGCGTGACGCTCTATGGCCGCGATCCGGCGGAAACGCCCGATGTCTTCGGCAAGATCGGCAATTCCGGGGTCTCGATCTGTAGCCTCGACGACGCGAAGAAGCTCTACTCGGGATTCGATCTCTCCGCCCCGTCGACCTCGGTTTCCCTCACGATCAACGGACCCGCTCCGACGGTCCTGGCCTTCTTCCTGAACGCGGCGATCGACCAGCAGGTCGAGCGGTATCTGCGCGAGCGGGGCGAACTCGAGGCGGTCCGTGAGCGCTTCGCGTCGGAACTCGCGGAGCGGGGAGAGACCCTCCCGCGCTACGAGGGTGAACTTCCGCCGGGCCACGACGGACTGGGGCTCGGGCTCCTGGGCATTCCCGGGGATCGGGCCGTTCCCGATGACGTCTATCGGCGCATCCGGAGCGAGGTGCTGCAGCGCGTTCGGGGTACGGTACAGGCGGATATCCTGAAGGAGGACCAGGCGCAGAATACCTGCATCTTCTCGACGGAGTTCTCGCTCAAGCTGCAGGGTGACATCCAGGAAACCTTCTGCCGCGAGGGCGTTCGCAATTTCTATTCGGTCTCGATCTCCGGCTACCACATGGCCGAGGCGGGGGCGAACCCGATCACCCAACTCGCGTTCACCCTCGCCAATGGTTTCACGTTCTGTGAGTATTTCCTGGCCAGGGGCATGTCGATCGACGAGTTCGCTCCGAACCTCTCGTTCTTCTTCAGCAACGGGCTCGATGCCGAGTATTCCGTTCTGGGCCGCGTCGCGAGGCGGATCTGGTCGATCGCGATGGCCGAGCTCTACGGGGCGAGCGAACGCAGCCAGAAGCTGAAATACCATGTCCAGACTTCGGGCCGGTCCCTTCACGCGCAGGAAATGGACTTCAACGATATCCGCACGACGCTCCAGGCCCTGACCGCGTTGCAGGATGCCTGCAACAGCCTGCATACCAACGCCTACGACGAAGCGGTGACGACCCCGACCGAGGCCTCCGTGCGCCGGGCCCTCGCAATCCAGCTCATCATCAATCGGGAGGTCGGCCTCATGCGCAACGAGAATCCGATCCAGGGCGCCTACATCATCGAGGCCCTCACGGATCTCGTCGAGCAGGCCGTGCTGGAAGAATTCGATCGCTTGAGCGAACGCGGCGGGGTCCTCGGCGCGATGGAGACCCTCTATCAGCGGGGGCGGATCCAGGACGAGAGCATGGAATACGAGGCGCGGAAGCATTCGGGCGATCTGGAGATCATCGGCGTGAATACCTTCCTGTCGGACGAGGCCGGCTCGGTCGAGGTGGCGGAGGAGAACCTGATCCGTTCGTCCGAGGCCGAAAAGCGGTCGCAGCTCGATTCACTCGAGCGCTTCCACGCGCGCTGGCGCGACGAGGCCGGTGCCGCCCTCGACGAGCTGAAGGCCGCAGCGCTCCGCGGGGAGAATCTCTTCGACCGGTTGCTCGAGACCGTGAAGGTGGCGAGCCTCGGACAGATCACGGAGTCGCTCTTCGAGGTGGGTGGCCGCTATCGGCGTGCGATGTAGTTCATTGCGGCCGTTTTCGGGCTGCTAGACTCGGCGCCCGACGCGGCGGGATCGTCCCAGGATGCCGACGGAGCGCGGAAGACGACGTGCGGACCGCCGCTCGGATGGCCCTGCGCGGGTTCTGACGCGCGATCGCGACGCGTCGCGGAAGAGCGGATGAGGAGCACGAGAGGATTCGATGTCGAAGACAACCGATGGGCCGGACGCGGAAGGACAGGCCTCCGCAGAGCGGATCGAGGAATGGAAGACGCTGGCGGAGAAGGAACTCCGGGGGCGCCCGGTCGACGAACTGACCAGGATCAGTCCCGACGGGTTGCCGATCCGCCCCCTCTACACCGCGCGGGATCTCGAGGATCTCGAATATGCCGACACGCTCCCGGGGCTCTTCCCGTTCCTGCGCGGTCCCCGCGCCACGATGTACGCGAATCGACCCTGGACGCTGCGCCAATACGCCGGATTCTCGACCGCCGAGGAATCCAACGCCTTCTACAAGGCGAATCTCGCCGCCGGACAGCAGGGCCTTTCGGTCGCCTTCGATCTGGCGACCCATCGCGGCTATGACTCGGATCATCCCCGGGTTTCGGGCGACGTGGGCAAAGCCGGGGTGGCGATCGATTCCGTCGAGGACATGAAGATCCTTTTCCGGGACATTCCCCTCGACCGCGTGACGGTCTCGATGACGATGAATGGCGCCGTGATCCCGGTCCTCGCGTCCTTCATCGTGGCGGGCGAGGAACAGGGGGTGGAGCGCGGCCAGCTCGCCGGCACGATCCAGAACGACATCCTCAAGGAGTTCATGGTCCGCAATACCTACATCTATCCCCCCGCACCGAGCATGCGGCTGGTGGCGGACATCATCGAGTTCACGGCGAAGGAGATGCCGAAATTCAATTCGATCTCGATCTCGGGCTACCACATGCAGGAGGCCGGCGCGACGACCGTCCAGGAACTGGCCTTCACGATCGCCGATGGTCTCGAGTACGTGCGCGCGGCGATCTCCAAGGGCATGGATGTCGACCGATTCGCGGGTCGACTCTCCTTCTTCTGGTGCATCGGGATGAACTTCTATCTCGAGATCGCCAAGATGCGGGCGGCTCGCCGGATCTGGGCAGAGCGCATGAAGCAGGAATTCGCGCCGCAGAGCGAGCGGTCGCTGATGCTGCGAACCCATTGCCAGACCTCGGGGGCCAGCCTGACCGAGCAGGATCCGATGAACAACGTGATCCGGACGACGATCGAGGCGATGGCGGCCGTCTTCGGCGGGACCCAGTCCCTGCATACGAACGGATACGATGAGGCGGTCAGCCTGCCGACCGACACGGCGGCCCGTGTCGCGCGCAATACGCAGCTGATCCTGCAGGAGGAGTCGGGGATTCCTGCCGTCGTCGATCCCTGGGGTGGCTCCTACTTCATGGAATCCCTGACCGAGAGCGTCTATCAGGCCGCGAATGCGTTGATCGACGAGGTCGAAGCGTTGGGGGGGATGACGAAGGCGATCGAGGCGGGGATGCCGAAGCTCCGCATCGAGGAATCGGCGACCCGGCGCCAGGCCCGGATCGATAGTGGCGAAGACGTGATCGTCGGGGTCAACAAGTACCGCCTCGACAAGGAGGACCAGATCGAGGTCCGGGACATCGACAACACGGCCGTCCGGGACGCGCAGATCCGGAGACTCGAAGAGATCCGGGCTTCGCGGGATGCCTCGGCCGTGGAAAAGGCCCTGGCGCAGATCACCGAACTCGCCCGGACGGGCGAGGGCAATCTGCTCGAAGCGGCGATCGCCGCGGCCCGGGTCCGGGCGACGGTCGGCGAGATCTCCGAGGCGATGGAGAAGGTCTTCTCGCGTCATCGTGCGGAAACGCGTTCGGTCTCCGGTGTCTATCGCTCGGTGTATCGCGATCAGGAGGCCTTCGAGCGTGTGACCCAGGGCGTCGAGGCCTTCGCACAGGAGTCGGGCCGGCGTCCGCGCATGCTCGTCGTGAAGCTGGGACAGGATGGACATGATCGCGGGATGAAGGTGATCGCGACGTCGTTTGCCGATCTCGGTTTCGACGTCGATGTCGGTCCGCTCTTCCAGACACCGGCGGAGGCGGCCCAGCAGGCGATCGACAATGATGTCCATGTCGTGGGGGTCTCGAGCCAGGCCGCAGGGCACAAGACCCTCGTGCCGGAGCTCGTGAAGGCACTGCGGGCGGCAGGGGCTTCGGACATCGCGGTCATCGTGGGCGGCATCATTCCGCCCCAGGACTACGACTTCCTCCGGGAGCAGGGCGTGTCGGCGATCTTCGGTCCCGGCACACCCGTTCCCGAGGCCGCCGCGGAGGTTCTCGAGGTCCTGCGAGCCCGAAGGGCGGCCTGAGGTCTTGGGCGAGGACGCCTCGGCGCTGGAGATCGCGCAGGCGATTCGCGAAGGCGATCGTCGGGCCATGGCTCGCGCCATCACACGCATCGAGAGTACCCGGGACGAGGATCGGGCCCTCGGTCAGGCGATCCTCGAAGCGCTGATCGAGAATGCCGGGGATGCCATCCGGGTCGGGATCACCGGTCCCCCCGGCGTCGGGAAAAGCACCTTCATCGAAGCCCTGGGGTTGCGCTTGATCGAGGAGGGAAAGCGCGTCGCCGTCCTGGCGGTCGACCCGACCAGTCCCGTCACGGGGGGCAGCATCCTCGGAGACAAGACCCGGATGGAACGACTCTCCGTACGCCCCGAGGCCTTCATCCGCCCGTCTCCGTCGGGGGGCTCGCTCGGCGGCGTGGCGCACCGGACGCGTGAGGTCATGCTGCTCTGCGAGGCGGCGGGTTATGACGTCGTGTTGATCGAGACCGTGGGGATCGGCCAATCCGAGGTGGCCGTGGCCTCGATGGTCGATTTCTTCCTCGTCCTGCTTCTTCCAGCGGGGGGCGACGAGCTGCAGGGGATCAAGAAGGGGGTCGTGGAGCTGGCCGATGCCCTCGTCGTCAACAAGGCCGACGGTCCGACGCGGGAGGTCGCCGAGCGGACCCGAGCCGAATACGCGATGGCGCTCGACCTGATCCGGGGCAGCGGAGACGGCTGGCGTCCCCGGGCCCTGGTGGCGAGTGCACTGGAATCGAAGGGCATCGACGAGGTCTGGCAGACGATCCTCGAACACGACGAGCAGATGAAGGCCAGCGGCGAATTCGAGCGGCGCAGGGCCGACCAGGCACGGGCCTGGTTGTGGAAACTGCTCGAAGAGGGGGTGGACCGCATGTTCCGGGAGCAGCCCGGCATGCGCGAGGCGATTGCCCGCGAGGAAGAGGCGGTCGCGGCCCAGAAGACGACCCCCGCGGCGGCGGCGAGGACCCTGCTCGAGGCGTTCCGGCGATCGATCTTCGGCAGCCGGGATCCCGCGTCGGGCGCGGCGGCCGGCGAGGAAAGCGACTGAGCGCGAGCCCGATTCGAAGGGGGGATCCGGGACCCTCGGGGCTTCCCGGAATTCCGGGCTTGACCCGCGACCCCGATCGGCCGATGTGAGCCAGCAGGGACCCGGCGGAGCAGGCCGGGACGTCTCGGATGGGAGCGGCATCGCGATGGTCCAGATCAACATGACCAGCAAGGAGATCACCCTCAAGGTGGTCTATTACGGGCCCGCGCTTTCCGGCAAGACCAGCAACCTCATCCAGCTGCACGGGATGATGGATCCGGCAACGCGAAGCCACATGTTGACACTCGACACGAAGGATGATCGGACGCTCTATTTCGATTTCCTGCCCGTCGAGTTCGATACCGTGGGCGGCTTCTCGATCAAGATGAAGCTCTTCACGGTCCCCGGACAGGTCATGCACAAATCGACCCGGAAGGTCGTGCTGGCCGGGGCCGACGCGATCGCCTTCATCGCGGATTCCCAGCGCTCGGCGGCCAGCGCGAATGCCTACTCGTGGCGGGACATGGAGGCCAATCTGAAGGCCCACGGGATCGATTTCGAACGGCTGCCCAAGGTCGTCCAGTTCAACAAGCGCGACATGCCCGACGTGAAGCCCTTGAGCGAGATCAAGGATCAATGGGGTGACACGCCGACCTTTCCCGCCGTGGCGACCCGGGGTGAGGGCATTCTCGAGACCTTTCACGAGCTGATGCGCGTGCTCTATCGCGGCCTCGAGGAGCGTCACGATTTCTCGGCGAAATTCTCGCTCTCCGAGGAGGATTTCCTGAAGGGCGTGATGAAGAATTTCTCGCCGACCCGGTAGCACCCCGCGCGCGGACTCTTCAGCCCCGGACCTTCCCTCCTCCACGTCGGCCCCGATCGCGACCCGCAGTCGCCCTCGGGCATGTGTGGCGAGATTGACACTCCAGTCAACCATGGATATCGTCCTTCGCCATCACCCCCGGGTATTCCGCCCGGAGCGCGCCCGCCGGAACCGCTGCCGCGGTCCGTACGGAAGGTGAATACCATTTCATGTCGACTCCCTCCGTTCCCCCCCGCCTGAAGAAGAATCAGCTGCCCGAGCCCGAGCCGGGCCCCGGCCTCTCCACCATCTCGGAAGCGATCGAGGACATTGCCGCGGGCAAGATGGTGATCCTGGTCGATGACGAAGATCGTGAGAACGAAGGCGATCTCTGCATGGCCGCGGACAAGGTGACGCCGGAGGCGATCAACTTCATGGCCAAGTACGGCCGCGGTCTGATCTGTCTGCCCCTCGACGAGGCCCGGATGGAGCGGCTCCATCTGAACAAGATGGTTCCGGACTACGAGAACACGGCGTCTTTCGGGACGGCCTTCACGATTTCGATCGAGGCGCGCGAGGGCGTCACGACCGGCATCTCCGCGGCCGATCGGGCGCGGACGATCCAGGCCGCGGTGGCGGACGATGCGAAGCCCACGGACATCGTGCGGCCGGGCCATGTCTTTCCGATCTGCGCGCGCGAGGGCGGCGTGCTTCGCCGCGTCGGCCAGACCGAGGGCTCCGTGGATCTGGCCCGCCTGGCCGGTTGCAAGCCCGCGGGCGTGATCTGCGAGATCATGAATGATGACGGGACGATGGCCCGGCTGCCCGACCTGATCGAGTTCTCGAAGAAACACGGTCTCAAGATCGTCACGATCAAGGATCTCGTGTCCTACCGGCTGCGCACCGAACAACTGGTCCATCGCTCGGCGGTGGCGAAGATGCCCACGCGATACGGGGAGTTCCAGGCCATCGTCTTCGAGAACGACATCGATCACGTCGACCACATGGCCCTGGTCATGGGCGAGATCGATCCCGACGAGCCCACGCTCGTGCGCGTGCACAGTGAATGCCTCACCGGAGACGCCTTCGGATCGATGCGGTGTGACTGCGGCGAGCAGCTGGACACCGCGATGCGCCTGATCGCGGAGGAGGGGCGGGGCGTCGTGCTCTACATGCGACAGGAAGGGCGCGGAATCGGGCTGAAGAACAAGATCAAGGCCTATGAACTCCAGGACAAGGAAGGTCTCGACACGGTCGAGGCCAACAACAAGCTCGGATTCGGGGCGGACCTTCGGGACTATGGCGTCGGTGCGCAGATTCTCGCCGATCTCGGGGTCCAGAAGATCCGGATCCTCACCAACAATCCGGGAAAACGGGCGGGGATCAGCGGCTACGGGGTCGAGATCGTCGAGCGCGTCCCTCTCGAGATCGAGCCGAACGCGAGCAACGTGGACTACCTGAGGACCAAGAAGGAAAAGCTCGGCCACGTCCTGCACCTGATGTCCTGAGGCGGACAGGGCATCCCGGACCCTTCCGTTCGACACGTCGGGTCCGGCCCCTGGCGATCGAAGAGCGCCCGAGCCGATCGTGCGAAGACGAAAAGAGAAGTCGGGAAGAACGAAAGAGCGCGTGCGAACGTGCGTGGCCAGCGAGAGGAAATCATGTTCAAGTCGGTCGAAGACGTCATCCAGCAGCTGAGCGACCAGGAATACATCTGTGACAAGCAGATCGCGACGGTCGTCTATCTGGCCCAACAGCTCGACAAGCCGGTCCTGATCGAGGGACCGGCCGGTGTCGGCAAGACGGAGCTGGCCAAGGTCGTCTCCCGGGCCCTCGGGCGCGAGATGATCCGCCTGCAATGCTACGAAGGGCTCGACGAGGCGAAGGCGCTCTACGAGTGGGAATACTCGAAACAGCTCCTCTACACGCAGATCCTGAAGGACAAGGTTTCCGAGACGATCGCGGGTTCGGAATCCCTGGCGGATGCGGCCGAGCGCGTCGGGGCCGAGGATTCGGTCTTCTTCTCGGATCGGTTCATCGTTCCGCGTCCGCTCATGCAGGCCATCGCCGCCAAGGAACCGACGTTGCTCCTCATCGACGAGATCGACAAATCCGATCCCGAGTTCGAGGCCTTCCTGCTCGAGATCCTCTCGGATTTCCAGGTCACGATTCCCGAGATCGGCACGATTCGCGCGACGAGCCAGCCGTTGGTCTTCCTGACGTCGAACGACGCGAGGGAGATGAGCGACGCCCTGAAGCGGCGCTGCCTGCATCTGTGGATCGACTACCCGAGCGAGGCACTCGAGATCGAGATCCTGAACCGCAAGGTGCCGAACATCGACAAGCGTCTCGCCGAGGACGTCGTCCAGTTGATGAATCGCATCCGCGACCTCGATCTCAAGAAGACCCCGTCGATCTCGGAGACCCTCGACTGGGCGCGTGCGCTCCTCGCGCTGAATGCCGACGAGCTGGAGGACCAGATCGTCTCCGACACGCTGAATGTCATCCTGAAATACGAGGGGGACGTCCAGAAGGCCCAGAACGAGCTTTCGAAGCTGATCGAGAAGAAGACCGCCGAGGCCGCCGCGGAGAAGCCGCAGCCCGTTCCCACGCCGGCGGCGGCCAAGAAGGGGATCCTGCACTAGTGCAGCAGAAGGTCATCGAGTTCACGAACCTGCTCCGCAAGAGCGGGATCCGCGTGTCGGTCGCCGAGGCGATCGATGCCTTCAACGCCCTCGACGAGCTTTCCCTCGACGATCGCGAGGTCTTCCGGGACGCGCTGCGCTCCGCCATGGTGAAACGCGGGGACGAGATCGCGACCTACGACGAACTCTTCGACCTCTTCTGGTCGGGATTCTACGACAACCTGAAGGGCGCCTTCGGAGAGATGGAGGGCGAGCTCGGCGAGATGGGCATCGATCTCGAACAGCTCCTTTCGCAGCTCGCCGAGATGCTGCAGGACATGGACGGGGACCTCGATCTCGGGGAACTCGCGAAGGCGCTCCTCACGCAGGATCTCTCGCAGCTCGAGAACCTGATCCGGCAGGCGGCCGAGCAGGCCGGGACCCAGCGCATCGAGAACATGCTGCAGGTGGGCTTCTTCAGCCGCCGCACGACGGAGCAGCTCGGCATGGAAGGCGCGGCCCAGGAACTCGAGGGGCTGGCCGAGCGGATGCGGGCCCAGGGGATGGGCGACGAAGCGATCGCGCAGATGCAGGAGTTGATCCGGAAACTGATGGAGACCGTGCGCCGCGCCGTGCGGAACTATACGGAGCGGGAACTCCAGCAGCAGAACCACAACTACATGGAGAAGTTCCGTCGTGAGATGCTGACGGAGAAGAGCTTCTACCATCTGACCGAAGACGAGATCGCGAGGATGCGCGAGGTCGTGGCGCGCCTGGCCCAGCGCATCAAGAACATCCTCTCGATCCGCAAGAAGCGCCTGAAGCGGGGCAAGCTCGACCTGCATCAGACCCTTCGCCGCAACATGGCGCGTGGGGGCATTCCCTTCGAGGTCGTGTACAAGACCCGCCGCAAGGACCGCCCGAAGCTCGTCATCATGTGTGACGTGTCTTCGTCGGTCGCGAACGTCTCGCGGTTCATGCTGCAGTTCATGTACAGCCTGCAGGAGGCCTTCACGAAGATCCGTTGCTACGTCTTCGTCGCCGAACTCGGCGAGGTCACCGACGTCTTCCATGACGGCGACGTGAGCAGCGCCGTCGAGAAGGCACTCGATGGGGGGGACGTCATCAACGTCTATACCCGCAGCAACTTCGGCTATGCGTTCCACGAGTTCTGGAAGAACCATCTTTCGTCGGTCGACAACAAGACGACCGTGATCATCCTCGGCGACGCGAGGAACAACTACAACGATGCGCGGGCGTGGTGCATCCGGGACATCCGGAACAAGGCGAAGAACCTGGTCTGGCTCAATCCCGAGAGCCCCAGCGCCTGGGGCTTCGGGGATTCGGTGATGGATCGCTACATGCCCTATTGTGACGTCGTCGAAGAATGCCGGAACCTGCGCCAGCTCTCGAAGGTCGTCGACCAGATCGTGCTCTAGGCCGCACGGGTCGGGCCGGGTCGAGCTGGGTATCCTCCGGATCAGGGAGTCCCGAAAACATGGCCTCGAGTGAACCTTCCATCGTGGACGAAAGCGACCCGCAGCAGACCAGGGGATCCGCTGCGGCGGTGGCACCGGACCCGGAAGGGGGCGCGGGCGTCGATTCCGGCCGCCTGGCCGCCCTGGCCAACGCGACCGTCGCCGAAGAGGACGAGGCGCGTCTTTCGCTCGTGCTCCTCCGCGACGTGGCGGTCGTGTCCGCCTTGTTGTCCCTCTTCGCGGCGGCCGAGGCCTGGGCTTCGCAATCGGGGCTCCGGCTCGCCAGGGGGCTGTCGGTCGTTGACGGCCTGCTCGTCGGGGCCGGGGTGGCGGCGATCCTTCACGAATGGGGGCGTTTCGTCGGTGCCCGACTGGCCGGGGGGCATGCGCCCCTGAAACCGGTCAGCACCTTCGTGCCGATCTTCGATTTCGACTATGCCAACAACGATGCCCGGGCCTTCGATTGGATGAGTCTCGGCGGCAACGTCGGTGATATCAGCGCCGTCCTTCTCTTCTTCCTCGCCCTTCCTCACGAGAGCGTGGGCGCGGCTGCGCTGGTCTCCGGCGCCTTCGGCTTCGCGGTCTTCGCAGGCGCGATCGAGTTTCCCGTCATTCGGAAGGCGCGGGCCGGGATGTCGGGAATCGAGGCGCTCGCCACGATCCCGCGTGATTTCGTCCAGCGATACCTCCGTTGGGGTCTCGCTGCCGCGCTCGCCGCCTTCCTCATTCTCTAGCGGGCTCTGGCGGGCGTGGCAGGCGGCAAGCCGCGGGCCGCCTTCCGGCTCCGACGGCCGACTTCTCCCCGACGCCCAAAGAAAACGCCCCGTCGGTTGCGGCCGACGGGGCGTTGGTCAGGGGGAGGGGCGGTGGACTCATTCAATGGGGGGTGAGAGGTTGGACATTTCAGAAGAAAT
>DRKE01000252.1 GCA_011051925.1 Deltaproteobacteria bacterium | reverse complement strand
CGGCGATCGAGTTCGCCCGCATCGGGCGGGAAGAGCAGATCGAGATCGATCTCCCCCCGCACGGCGCGGATACAGGGCGCCTCCGGTTCGAACTCCCGAAGCCGGTTCTCGAGTTCGTCCCATTCGCTTTCGGGGACGAGGTCGATCTTGTTCAGGATCAGCAGGTCCGCGGACTGGACCTGATCTTCGAAGGTGCCCTCGAGGTCGCGACCCTCGCGGAGTTGTTCCGCGTTCACGACGACGACCGCCATGTCGTCCCCGATGAAGTCGCAGGCGGGCTCGCGCCAGAAGTTCAACTGGGTGTCGTAGGGCAGCGCGACACCCGACGTCTCGATCACGAAACGATCCGGGTCCACCTCCCGCCGGAGGCTGACCAGGGTGTCGAGCAGGTCGTCCGAAAGTTCGCAGCAGACGCAACCGCCTTCGAGTTCGACATAGAGTTGATTGCCCTCGCCGAGCAGGGCACGGTCGATCCCGAGTTCCCCGAGTTCGTTCGAGATCAACGCGACGCGGATTCCGCGCTTCCGGGCATCCCGCAGCAGGCGTTGGACGACGGTCGTCTTGCCGGAGCCGAGGAACCCGGACAGCACGAGCGCGGGCACCCGGCGTCGTCCGCTGCCAGTGGGCGTCCGGTCTTCATCGGTTCTCGATTCCACGGCCCGATCCCTTCGATCCCGGCTGATTCCCGACTCCCGGATCCTCCGGCCTCCCGGACGCCCGCTTCCGGACCGGCCCGGGCATGATCCCCTGGTCGCGCATGGGATAGCATCTTCGTCCGATTTCCGAACGCATGCCGCGGCATGGGGACAGGGCGGGCTATTCTCGGTTTCGGCCCGTTGCACGATGCGCCGTGGAGGCCATCCGGGAGGAGACCTTGAGCAATCGCGAGTTCGATCTATTCGTCATCGGAGCGGGTTCGGGCGGGGTCCGTGCGGCGCGTTTCTCCGCGGCCTTGGGGGCGCGCGTGGCCGTCGCCGAGGAGCGCTATCTCGGAGGGACCTGTGTCAACGTGGGATGCGTTCCGAAGAAGCTCTTCGTGTACGCTTCCCATTTCCGGGACGAGTTGGAGGACGCGACCTCCGGGTACGGCTGGAGCGTCGGCGAAACGCGCTTCGACTGGTCGACGTTGCGGGACAACAAGACCCGGGAAATCCAGCGGCTGAACGGGATCTATGAAGGTCTGCTCCGGGATGCCGGCGTCCGACACCTCGACGGACGCGCGACGATCGTCGACCCGCATACGGTCGAGGTGGCCGGCCGGCGCTTCACGACGGAGCACATCCTCGTCGCGACCGGAGGCTGGCCGACCGTCCCCGGGATTCCCGGCGCGGAACTCGCCGTGACCTCGAACGAACTCTTCGCGCTCGACGCCCTTCCAGAGAAGGCGGTCGTGGTGGGTGGCGGCTATATCGCCGTCGAGTTCGCGTGCATCTTCCAGGGATTGGGTGTCGACGTCACCCAGCTCTATCGCGGACCGCTTTTCCTGCGCGGCTTCGATGCAGACGTCCGGAGTCATCTGGCGCGGGAGGTCCGGGGACGGGGGATCGATCTGCGTTTCGAGCGGAATGTCACGGCAATCGAGAAGGCCGGAGCGGGCCTGCGTGCGATCCTGACCGACGAGACGACGCTCGAGGCCGATCTCGTGCTTTTTGCCATCGGTCGCCACCCGAACTCGGCGAATCTGGGACTCGAAGACGTCGGCGTTCGTTGCAACGAGAAGGGGGCGATCGAGGTCGACGAGTACTCGCGAACCAGCGTGCCGAGCATCTGGGCGATCGGAGACGTCACCGACCGGATCAACCTGACTCCGGTCGCGATCCATGAAGGGGTCTGTCTCGCGGAAACACTCTTCAACGACAATCCCCGATCGCCCGACCACGAGAACGTGCCCGCCGCGGTCTTCTCGCAGCCGCCGGTCGGCACGGTCGGCCTGACCGAGGACGCGGCACGGGAGAAACATCACGAGATCGACGTCTATCGGTCGATCTTCCGCCCGCTCAAACAGACCCTGACCGGGGGGGGGGAGAGGACGATGATGAAGCTCATCGTCGATCGGAACAGCGATCGGGTCGTCGGACTGCACATGGTCGGGCCGGAAGCGGGCGAGATCGTCCAGGGCTTCGCCGTGGCGATCAAGTCCGGTGCGACGAAAAAGGATTTCGACGCGACGATCGGCATCCATCCCACCCTGGCCGAAGAGTTCGTGACGATGAGGACGCCCGTGGAAGACGAAGACTGAGATGCGCGCCTTCCTGCTTCCGATCGCGGGCTGCCTCCTGCTTTTCGTCTGCGCGAGGGCGGTCGCGGAAGACAGTGGCCCCGATCCGGCCGCGCCCGAGATCGAGTCCGTCTACGATCCCTATCGCGGGATGGATCCCGACGGGCGGATTCCGAAGATCGACAAGGCGCGCTATGTCGATCGGCCCGAACGCTGGCGCTACGTGCCGGAAGGACGGATCAAGCCGGGCAATTTCTTCCAGCGATTCCTGGTTTCGAGTTTCGTCGTCCCGCTCGTCTTCGCGAACTCCGACGTCGGAACCGGACTCGGCCTCGCCATCACGGACATCGATTTCCGGAAGCAGCGACGGCGCGAATTCCTGGGCGGCTTCTTCTCGTATACGACCGAGGGGCAACAGAGCTATGTGCTTCGCTGGCGACGCTGGTCGAAGCATGTCGACGTGCCCGGGGGCGGAATCCTGCAGGAGGAACGCAGCTTCTTCCGGGCGGGAGGGGGATACCGGAAGACCCTGACGCGTCGGTTCTTCGGGATCGGCCCGTCGACCCGGGAGCGGGACGAAACCAGCTATACCGATGCGGTCGCCTTCGTCGACATCGGTCTGTCGAAATCGCTGGAAGGCGGCCTCGACGATTTCGTCGTCGATCTCGGGCTCGTCGGCGAAGGACATTGGCTGAGCGAAGGGCGCGTCGGGGGGAAACCCTCGACGGACGATCCGACGCTCGGCCATCCGAGGCTGTTTCGCGAAGCGGACCGGATCGGGCTCGGATGGCTGAATGTCGGGCTTCGTTGGGACACGCGCGACAGCCAGCGGAACGCCTACGAGGGAACCGTCCTGGGCGGCCGGATCGACGCGGCGCTCGGCCAGTCCGAGGGCAAGGTCGGAGCGATCTACACGCTCTTCGCCGACGAGATCGTTCCGGTCTGGCCCCTCTTCCACGACGGGGGCACCGAGGACGAAGAGAATCCGCCGACCGACACGTTCGCGCTCCATCTCGAAACCCATCTGAGTTCCGGCAGCCTGCCCTTTTTCGCCCGCCCGACCCTGGGCGGGTCGCGGACCCTGCGCGGCTATATCGCAGGTCGCTGGCGGGACGACGCCGCCTGGGAGGCCGCCGCGGAATACCGGTTCTGGGTGATTCCGCGTGGGTTCACGGTCTGGCGCCAGATCCGGGTCGAACGGCTCGGCCTGGCGCTTTTCTACGAGGTGGGCGGGGTGGCCGAAGACGGGGTCGGATTCTTTCATGAGCGGGTGCGCCAGAGCTATGGCGTGAGCGCCCGGGCCACGGTCGAACGGGCGGCGATCTTCCGCGCCGATTTCGGTTTCTCGGAAGAGGGATTCAACTTCGCAGCGGGCTTCGGTCTCGCCTTCTGAAGGAAGGGACAGGCCTGCTCCGGCGTTCCGCGTCTTCATTTCACCGCCTTCCGTCATCGGCCTGCTAGGTTTCGCCGGATGGACCGTGCGGAACTCCTGGAATGGCTGACCCGGTACGAAATCCGTCACCCCGAAGAGATCCCGACGCTCGATCGGATCCGGAACCTGCTGGATCGGCACGATCGCGCCTTCGATCGCGACTGCTTCCCCGGGCACGTGACGGCCTCGGCCTGGATCGTTTCCCGGGAATCGGGGGCGATCCTGCTCACCCATCATCGGAAACTCGGGCGCTGGCTCCAGCTCGGGGGACATACGGACGGAGAAAGCGATGTTCTCGCAGCAGCGATCCGCGAGGCGGAAGAGGAATCGGGACTGAGAGGCTTCCAGGCGCTGCCCGAGGGTGGCCCGGTGGAGATCCTCGACGTCGATGTCCACGAGATTCCCGCACACGGTGGCGAGCCCGCCCATGAGCATCACGACATCCGATTCCTGCTCGAAGTCTCCGAGGCCCAGGAGATCGAGAGGCAGTCCCGCGAATCCAAGGAGATCCGCTGGTTCGATGCGGCCGGAATCGAACGTCGTTTCGGAGAAGAAAGCCTGATGAGGATGGCCCGCAAGGCCGCGGTCTGGCTCGCGCGCGAACCCCGCGGGCCAGGCTGAATCCAGCAGGCCCCGTTCGGCCCGATTCGTCGTGGGCAGGGTCGGACAGAAGGGGCTCGTTCCCTTCGGGAAGGGAAGATTTTCCCTTTTTCCGGTGCTTTCTGGATCCCGGCATCCCCTGCGGGTGGACCTTTTGCTCATCGACGGGAGTTCTACGGCAATCCAGCGCGTCGAGAGGCTTTTCTGTACGCGATTCCACTCGGCCCACCACTTGCAATCAAGATCATGGTATAATCCCCTCATCCCGGAGGGGTGGAGGCCGTGAATGCCACGCAGGGCCCTTGGAGACACGACGACGGCCGCTCGCACACGACGCGCGCGGCGAGTCGGCACGGGCGGTGCTCGGAATCGATTTCCGATCCGAGTCGCTCCTGTCCTGCTCCTGCTCGGATTCCTGGCGATTCCTCCCGCGTCGATCGCGGAGCCGGTTGCGATCCCGGCCGCGATCGATCCCGGCGTGGCGCCGGCCGACCGGGGGCCGTCCGATCCCGATCCGCCGGTCTCCACGACGCCGCCCGCCGGTGGGATGGATTCGGCCCGTCGGGAGGCGCTCGAGACAGCGACGTCGCCTGCCCTGGCCGAGCTGCTCGCCGTCCGAGGGACGGCCGGACGGGTCTATCGTCCCCGGACGCCCGATGAGGTCCTGACCGTGGCCGTTGCCCGGGGGCCGAATCCGGAGCTGGAGCCGAAGAAACCCTTCCGAAAGCGGAGCCTCGACCTCTTCCGGACCGAGCGTCGCGTCGAGATCGGCCAGTCGGAGATGCTCGTTCGCCTGCGGCTGAGGGCGAAACAGCGCGAGGCGATGTCCGTCGAACTCCGGTTCTAGAGGACCGCCGGCTATGCTCCGGCCCCATGGAAGACCGAGCCGACGACCTCCTTCGATTCATCGATGCCTGCCCCACTCCCTATCATGCGGTTCGCGAAGCGAGCGCGCGGCTGGAGGCGGCGGGTTTCACGCGGCTGGAAGAGTCCGACCACTGGTCGCTTTCGCCGGGCGACCGGCGCCTGGTGGTCCGGAACGGGGGAAGTCTCGCGGCATTCGAGGTCGGTACGGTTCCGCCCCCATCCGCGGGCTTCCGGATCGTCGGCGCGCATACCGATTCGCCGAACCTGCGCGTGAAACCCCGGCCTGACATCCGCGCCGAAGGGTATCATCAGATCGCGGTCGAGCCCTACGGCGGGGTCCTCTTGCATACCTGGCTCGATCGGGACCTTTCGTTGGCCGGTCGCGTGACGTTTCGCGATGCCGAGGGCATGCAGACCCGACTCGTCGATCTTGCCCGCCCCCTCCTGCGGGTTCCGAGTCTGGCCATCCATCTCTACCGGGAACTCAACCAGGAGGGCTTGAAGCTGAACGCCCAGAAGCATCTCGTCCCGGTGATCGGCCTGGACGGGGATGCGGATCTGGTCTCCTTGTTATGCCGGGCGCTTTCCCGCAAGGAGCCGTCGAGTCCGAAGGTCGAGGATGTCCTGGCCTGGGATCTCATGGCCTACGATCTCCAGCCCGCCGTGCGCTCGGGCGCCGACGGCGAGTTCATCCATGCGGCGCGTCTCGACAATCTCGCCTCGAGCCATGCAGGGCTTCATGCGTTGATCGATTCCGTCGGGTCGGGGTCGCCGGCCGAGGCCACCCGGGTCGTCGTTCTCTACGACCATGAGGAAGTCGGAAGCCGCAGTGCGGAGGGGGCCGGG
>DRKE01000251.1 GCA_011051925.1 Deltaproteobacteria bacterium | reverse complement strand
TCGGAATACCATTGAGGAACAGGGCCAGGTCGAGGCTCTTCTCGTTCTTCGTGCTGTAGCGTAGCTGCCGGACCACCGAGAAAAGGTTCGCGGCATGAAGCTTCCGCGTCTCCTCGTTCAGTCCGCTGGCCGGGCGGAAGTAGGCGAGCCGGAACTTGCAACCCATGTCCTTGATGCCGTTGCGCAAGACATCGAGCGCGCCGCGACGCTCGATCTCGGCGGCGAGTCGACGTAGGAACTGTTCGCGCACCGCCGCGCCGTGGTGCTGCTCGAGCTTCTTCCACTCCTTCGGCTGCGTGGCGAGCACGAAGTCCACGACGTCGCACGGCAGGAGACAGAGCGCGCGGTCGTAGTCCTCGGGCTTGCGCCTGCGGTAGCCGCCGGGAGGGTTCTCGCCATAGGGCGGCGACGTCTCGCGCACATCTGTGGCGTCGCCCGGACACGCGTCGGGGCCGTGCCGGAGAAGGGCACGTTCGATCGCCTCCTCGAAGGCGCGCTCGGAGATCTCGGGGGTCATGGCAGCTCCGTTCCTTCGCTCAGGATGGCGAGGTATGCCTCGTACCCGTAAAGACGATCTCGCCGCCGGCCGGTCATTTCGCGGGCGATGCCGAGCCGTTCGAGGACGCGCATCCCGGAGGAGGCTGCGGGATACGACAGGCCGGTCCGTCTCGCCACCTCCGGGAGAGAGGCGATCGGGCGTTCCTTCAGGGTCTGGTGAACACGCAACGCCGAGCCCGCCTTCTTGCCTTCGCCCTGAATCCTCTCCCCGTCGATCCGAAAGAGCTCCACGAGCCTCTGGGCCGTGGCGACGGCCCCGTCGGCCGTCTGGGTGACTCCCGCGAGAAAGAAGGCGAGCCACTCTTCCCAGACCCCTTCTCGACGCACGCGATCCAGAAGCTCGTAGTACTCCTCCCGGTGCTGCTTGAAGTAAAGGCTGAGGTAGAGCAAGGGCTCCCGGATGACGCCGTCGTGACACAGGAGGAAGGTGATGAGCAGGCGTCCCACCCGTCCGTTGCCATCGAGGAAGGGGTGGATCGTCTCGAACTGGACGTGTGCCAGCGCAGCGCGGACCAGGACCGGCATGGCCGACTTGGCGTCGTGGAGAAAGCGCTCGAGGTCCGACATGCAGTCGAGCACGGCGGGAACCGGTGGGGGCACGAAGCGAGCGTCCCCCGGGCGCGTGCCGCCGATCCAGTTCTGCGAGCGGCGGAACTCCCCCGGAGCCTTCTCGCTGCCTCGACCACGCGCGAGGAGCTTCTCGTGGATCTCTCGCAGCAGCCGGGTCGAGAGTGGAAAGCCGCCGCGCAGACGAGCGAGCCCGTGCTCGAGCGCCGCCACGTAGTTGGAGACCTCCACCACCTCGTCCAGCGGCACGCCGGGCGCCTCCTCGATCTCGAAGAGCAAAAGATCCGACAGCGACGACTGGGTCCCCTCGATCTGGGACGAGAGCACCGCTTCCTTGCGGACGTAGGAGTAGAGGAAGAGCCCCGTGTCCGGGAGCAGGGTCGAGAGCGCATCGAGCCGGCCCAGCGCCAGCAGCGCCCGCTCGAACTGGACCTGGAGAGGCGCCAGGTCGAGCGGCGGATCCGGGGGCAGGGGCGCGGGCACGAAGGCCCGCACCTCTTCTCCACCGACGGAAGTCACCTCGTAGCGACCGGTCAGACCCCGCCTCATCGGCGCTTCCTCCTGTTCAGCGGAGCTTCATAGGCCCCAGCGCTATTCAAAGAAACGGACATATCCTTGAATAGCCTCCCCGGGCCGCGGCCGGGCGCTGAGTAGCCGGTCGCAGTCCTCCCGCGTGAGTCCTGGGCAGCCGCCCGGCGGTTTCTCGCCGCGGGTGGCGAAGTCTCGCGCACTGCCGTCCGGTCGCCAACGCGGGCACCGGTGCCGCTCTGGAGCAGCGCGCACTCGATCGCCTCCTCAGGGGGGCGTTCGGAGATGTCGGGGCTCATGCGGGGCCTCCCCCAAGGACGAAGCGTGCGCGCTCTGCACGGAGCATCTCGTAGGGCGTCATACACTTGATTCCCAGTCCGATGCAGGCGTCGGGGATCTTGATCTTCTTGGTGGATACCGAGGGAATCTCGTGCGTGACCACCACGTACCCTCCTGCAAGCGCCTGGGCCACGAGGTAATAGTCCGCCACACGCAGAAAGGTGTCCACGGCCGTCGCTGTGTAACCATGACCATTCGCCCAGTCGCTCACTTGGCGCAGGGAGGGAAAGACGGATGCATCGGGTCGCAGGAAGAACCCAGATCCTCGCGCGGATGCCCAGACGGACAGTTCATCATCGGCAGCGGCGACCTCGTCGCCGACCTTTTCCACGCTGAAGACTACGCCTTGCTCGTGCGCCTCGACGAGCCAGTCCCAGAACCCGGGACAGAAGTCCATCCCGTAGTGCAGGTTCTTGGCTGCAATCAGCACGTTGGCGTCGAGGAGGTAGGCCATCAGACGGAAACCCCCACTTCCTCGGCGAACCGGCGCAGCGTCTCGGTCTTTCGGACGCCGAGCATCCGGAAGGCCTCGGTGAACGCCGTGTGTCCTTCGAACGTGCTGATCACCACAGCACGCGCGAACCGGCGGCTCGCCCGGGCCGCCTGGCTCAGGTAGAAGTCGCCGCCGCGCGCCTTCGGGCGGGCTTGAAGTCGGGCCAGCTCCTCGTCGTACGCCCGCCAGTAATCCCCTCCGCGTAACGTTCCCGCGTCGCGCATGCGCCGTAGGATGACGAGCGTGCTCACCTTGAAGTACCGCGCGAGCCGGTCGAGCTCCTCGCGGCTCGTGGACCTCGGCTCGTGCACGTCACGGAATAGGCGCATCGGCACGAGCAGCTCCGCAGCCACCCGATTGCACCAGCGCTCGACCGCCTGGTCGGGCTCCTCCCGCGCCCCGGCATCCGAGAGGGCCGACTGCGCGATCCACAGGTGGGCCAGCTCGTGGGCCAGTGTGAACATCTGAGCGGCCTTGGTGTCGGCACCGTTCACGAACACGAGCGGCGCCAGCGGATCGGCAAGGGCAAAGCCACGGAACTCCTGCGGGTCGAGCTTGCGACGGTTGTTGCTCCCGACCACACCGCTCACCATCACGAGGACGCCGATCTCCTCCGCCTGTGCGATGAAGTGACGCAGCGCCTCGGTCCAGGTCGGCATCTTCCGGCGCGCCTCCACATCGAAGCCCAGCGCGTGCCGGATGGCCGCGGCCGCGCGTTCGACGTCGTCGCCGACCCGCACCGAACCGACGAAAGCCACTGGCTCCTCGCCCATCCGGCGCGCCCAGTCGCGGTACCAGTCCTGGCGCTGCTGGCACAGATACAGCGTGTCGAATAGGTCGGGGCTCGGCCGCCCGAGAGGTTCGTCCGCGATCGTGCGGAAGTCCGGAATCGGCACGGGCTCCTCCGGCGGCTCGCGCAGGAAGAGGAAGCCGATCGGTACGTGCACGGCCTTCGAGAAGGCCTCGAGCTGCCTGAGAGTCGGCTGCCGCTCCCCGGCCTCCCACTCCGCGAGCTTCGGGAACTTCGCGGCCAGATCCTCCACCCCGCGCCCCGCGCGCTCGCGCGCCCAGGTCAGCATGCGCGGCTCGACCGGAACCCTGTTCACGCAGACACCTCCCCGCGGACGTCGATCTTGCCCGTGACCGCCGCGGAGATCAGGGCGGTGCGGAACTCCTTGAGGCGGTCGATGGCCTCGCGGACCTTGGTGACGAGGGCGTCGATCTTCGCCGTCTCGCGGTCGAGGAAGGCGGCGATGGCCTCTTGCTCCGCCGTTGGGGGAACCACAAGCGGAATTCGTCCGATTATGGAGGTGTTGAGATTCTGCATCGTCGCACCAACTGACTGAAGGCTAAGCCAGTCGGCCACACCCGACGTGGATAGAAGGCGTATCAAGAATTCCGGGCGTGCTGCATCACAACGAACGCGCAGCCGTAGGCATCCAGTTCCGCAGAGCCAACCCGCTTCCTGATTCTTGACGAGCCCGCAGCGGCCAAGCTCTCCACGACGTGCGAAGAGAATGTCGCCGTCTCGAAGCCGGTGGTGCGCAAGTCGTTCTGCAGTGGCTTCATCTACCGTGCAATCCTCGTCGGGAATAAGCCCCCCGTCTCGCAAGTTGGCCGGATTGATCACCGGGTGCTCGCCAAGCACGTACTCGCTCGCATGGAGCTGGCTTCCAAACGGTCCAGTCTGCAGGCTTTCCGCGACATCGCGGATTCGCTTCACCTCCCAATGCGCCGGGATCTCGCCCAACCACTCCACGCCGGAGTCCTTCATGGGGACGGTCGGGTCGAGGCCCTTGGTGACAGCGCGGGTGATGAGGGCGGTGCGCTTCTCCTGGAGCAGCTCGATCAGCCGCTCCTTCCTCGCCACCAGCGCATCGATCTTCGCCGTCTCGCGGTCGAGGAAGGCGGCGATCGCCTCCTGCTCGCGATCGGGCGGGACGGTCAGGGGTGAAGCTTCGAGGTCCTCCTTCCCAAGCTCCATGAAAGTGCTGCCCTGCCCGGAAGCTTCGAGAACTGGCCGCGCTGCGGCGAGCTCGAAATAGATGAACAACGTGTTGCCGCGTTCTCGAAAGACCAGCGATCGGCACCCTTGATTGGTACAGAGGGGCATTCCTGCGATAGCAAGGTGACCGATAGGCGCCCGTGTCGACAAGATGAGACTGCCCTCCGGAACCATGTGCGTTCCGCAGCTAGCGAATCCTTTCTCGGTGATGTAGCGACCCGTCTCTGCCAGAACCCTGCCGTCTAGCTTGCCGAGATCGTCGGGCGTCACCCAAGGAATGTCGCCGTCCCAGTAGTCGGGCTCTCCGCTCTTCGGAGTCGATCCATT
Source organism: Deltaproteobacteria bacterium (assembly GCA_011051925.1). GTDB lineage: Bacteria > Myxococcota_A > UBA9160 > UBA9160 > UBA4427 > UBA4427. The sequence continues at coordinate 20,377 of DRKE01000251.1, read as the reverse complement.
CTCGACACGAAACACTCTCTTGACTTGCTTCACCTCCCAATGCGCCGGGATCTCGCCCAGCCAGTCGACGCCGGAGTCCTTGTATTCCGGATACGGCCGGAAGCGGCGCGGGCGTGCCTGCTCGATCTGCTCCAGCTCACTCACGACGCCGCCTCCTCGAGCGACTCCTCGGCTTCCCAGTCCTCCGGGCCCTCGTCGTAGCTCTCCACCTCGACGCCCGGCTCGAAGAGCCCCGGCTCGCGGGTCACCGTCTTCCCGGTGGCCGTCTCGATGCGCTGGAGCAGCGCTTCGGCGCGGGCGGCCAGGAAGGCCCAGAATTCGTCCGCGCGCAAATGCTCGGGAGCGATGCAGTGGCTTCTCAGGATCTCGTCCATGCCGGCGGGGTCGATGCCCGCCGCCTTTTCGACCACCAGCAGATACTTCGACGGTGCCCGGCCGCCGATCTGGCGGTTGGTGCGGGCGGCGAGCGGCGTCTTGTTGATGACGCTGTTGTACACGGCCCGATCGAGCGCCTTCGTCTTGCACCAGCGCTCGGGGAAGATGTGGTGAATGTCGATCTTGTCGTCGAAGAAGGCCTGCGCCTCGATCGGCTCGCCGGTCCTGAAGTCGCGCGCGCCGTCGCGCATGAGCAGCGCGTAGAGGCCCTTGTAGGCGGCGCTGTTGCGGGTGCGAAGCGTGAGCAGGCGCCCGGCCTGGAAGCTCGACTCCTGGATCGTCGTGGGCTCGGCGGCCTGACCCCGGACGAGCGCCACGACCTCGGGCAGGTCGCGGGCGAAGCGGGTCTCGATGGCGCCGCCGTAGAGCTCGCCCAGCACCCCGCACCAGTACCAGCGGGCGATCTTCTGGCGAGCGCCCTCGGTCTCGCCGTCCTTGCCGAGGTCCACGAAGATCGCGGCGAGCGGCACGAGCTGCGTGCGGTAGGGGAGATCCCGCGCCTTGAAGATCTTCTGGCCGTGGAGGAAGCGGGCGGCGCGGACGAAGCCCTCTTCCACGCGATCGGCCCAGGTCTTCCAGTCTCCCACCTCGAGCCTCAGGATGTCCTTGCGCTTGCAGCTGATGCCGGGCGCCTCGTGGGGTGCGGTTCCGCTCTCCAGGGCGCCGCGCCTTCGCTCCTGAGTGACGAGGAGCGAGATCGCCTGCAGGAAGTCGTCGTTCTGGAGGCTCGCCAGGACCGGGTGTGCGCCCTTCAGGCGCCTCTCGCGGGCATCCCAGTCGTCGCGGAGCTGGAAGTCGTCGGCCGCGAACGCGGCGGTAAGGAGCTCGAAGACGTTGAGCGCGACGCCGCCCGTGTTCACGCGCTCGAAGACGAGGCACACGGCCTCCTTCGGCGTCTCCTTCTTCAGCTCGATCGCGGGCAGCTGGTACTGCTCGAAGCGCTTGACGACCTCGCGCTCGAAGGCGTCGTAGAGCTGGATCTTCTCGGGGGCGTAGTTCCAGTGCTGGTTGTACGCCTGCCTCCACTCGGCGCTCTGGAAGACCCGGTTCGCCGGGAAGAGGTCCTCGGCATACTCCCGCTCCGGCGCGGTGAGATCCAGCGCGATCTCTCCGCCGAACGTCTTGACCAGGCGGTCCTCGGGGACGCTCCGCACGGCGTCCTCGCGATCGTCGTCGTTCGCGACCGCCTTCTTCATGTCGAAGTAGTACCAGCGGCGGATCGCCTTGCCCCTCGCGTCCTTGGTCTCGACGGCCGACTCGCCCATCAACGCCTGATAGAGCGAGGTGAGGCGCTGCTGGCCGTCGAGGATCAGGGTCTCGGGCTCCACGTGGCGCAGGCTCGTGTCGGTCCCCGCCAGCGGTCGCGGCTTGAAGCGGACGTGCTCTCCGCCCGTCTCGAGCAGCATCACCGCACCGATCGGGAACGAGACCGAGACGCTCGCGATGAGGCTGCGGATGCGCTCGTCGTCCCACACCCAGCCGCGCTGGAAGTCCGGGAGCTGGAGCTTGCCCTGGTGGGCCCAGGCGAGCAGATCCTGGAGCGGGGTCTTGGTGCTGTCGAAGCTCGCGCCAATCATCGGTGAAGGTCTCCTGTGGTCGACCATGGCCCGCCAGGCGGCCAGTCGCCCGCGTTCTCGCCCGAGATGCCCAGGGCCTCCCAGACGGGCCGGAGGAACCGAGCGAGCAGGTCGCCGACCTGCTGGAAATCCGTCGGGACGCCGTCGCGGCCGTTGCGGGTGACGTAGGTCCGCCACTGGGTCTGGCGTTCGCCGTCCGCGAAGAATGGCGCGGTAGGGGGCGCCGCCAGTGACTTGGTGATCGGCGTGGACCGCCGCTCGAACGTCGCTCGCACGGCACGGACGACAGTGTTCTTGTCGAATGGGAAGCCGTTCGCGATCGCGTGGAGATCGTAGAAGTCCTTGTAGCGACTGTTGCGCTCGCCCAGCGTGACCATGGCGTTCAACTTCTCCGCGACCACTGACTCTCGCGGGTAGGCGAGGATCTGCGGTGATGGATCGCCTAGGATCGTCCGGACCTCAGTCTCCTCCGCGGCGGGGACAATGGCGTTGCCGAATCCTACATCGATCTGCACCAGGATCTCCGACCGGCCCAGCCTGGCACGAATGCGGACTCGCAGCCCGTCGTACTCGGATCCGTCCCGAATGGGCTCAGCGGTAATCGTGTCCGTGTCGAAGACGAGCGGGTCGACGGGATCCGGGATGTCGCAGATTTCGCGAATGTCCCGGATGACGTCGTCCGGGTCAGAGCTGCCGTAGCCGGTGAAGTCGATGTCGCGGGTCGGTCGATAGGCCGTCCCCCAGATGGCAAAGAGCGTCGCGCCCTCGAGCACGTAACGCTCCCGGAGGGAAGACCGGCCGAGCCGGTAAAGGAACCGCTCGACGGCGTAGCGCTGCATGCCGAGCGTCAAATCGGGTCCCAGCGAGTTGCGCAGGCGCTGTTGGATCGATTGGCCCCTGCGGTCCGTACCGCCGCTGCTCATACCGAGAGAGCCTCCAGGTAAGGTCCGATGACGCTGCGAATACGGCAGACCTCGGCCGCCCGATCGATCTCGCTGACCATGGCCTTCCGTGAGCGGACCGCGTCGCGCAGCGCCTCCATGGCGACGTCGAGGCCGACCTTGTTGCGGTAACGGAAGCAGTCCACCACCGTGCGGGCGGGATTGGTGAGCCGAACGTCCACTCCCTGCATGGGCCGGGTGATCACCCCGTAGCTCAGCATCTGCCCGGAGAAGCGGACGATGCGCACCTTGGCTGGGAGCCGCGCCGGCTTGCGGGCCTTGCGGTCAATGGCGAGCCACACCTGGTGGGGCGACTGCGTGCCGATTTCGTGCACGCGCAGGGCCGAGAGCAGGCAGACGATGGCGTGCGGCACGGCCGAGGCGACCATCGCGATCGTCTCCATCTCGGTGGGCTCGACGTCGCCCAGGCGGTAGAGGCCGTGACCCACCCGTTCGACGCGCCCCTCCGCCACCATGCGCTGGAGGTGGTAGTGGCTGATCCCCAGCGGCACGAGGTCGCGCGGCCGGAAGAAGGCTCCGACCCCAGCTTGCTGGAGGGCTTCGTACGTGAGTTCGGGTCGCATGGGAAGACTGTATATATGTCGGCAGTTGCGCGCAAGTGCCGACATTTATTCTATGCAAACGTCGGCACTTTCCAGCATTTGCCGACATCTCGCGTCATTCCGCTGCCTGTCCCCCGTCACCTCCGCCAGCATCCGCACGAGGTCGCCCTCGATGGCGCGGATATCGGCCTCGATCTCTTCGAGGGGGCGCGGCGGGCGGTACCGGTAGAAGTAGCGATTGAAGTTGATCTCGTAACCGATGATGCCGACCCGGCCGTCCCGCGGATCGCGCTTCTTGGTGTCGATCCAGGCGTCCGGCACGTGCGGCCGGACCTCGCGGTCGAAGAACGCCTGGACACTCTCCGGGACGCCGTCGGCATCGGCGGGATCCTCACCCTCGGGCAACGGCACGCTCTCGGTATCGCGCAGCTCGGGATCGGGCTCGGGGTCACCCTCCTTGTCCCGGCAGATCGCGGCGTCCTCGTCGCGCTCGGAAAGGGCAGAGAGGATGGCCTTCCGCACGGGCGCGGAGAGCTTGAGACCGGCCTCGCGGGCCGCCTCCCCGAGGACACGCTCGAATTCCTGGCGGTCCGTGAAGCGCGTGTCGGGCAGCGCGCGCAGGAGAGCGCGGATGGACTCCTGGAGTTTCCGTCCCGCGGCCCGCTCCTTCTCGCCGGCTTCGCCCTTCTTCTTCGACTTGGTGAGGTTCTGGAAGCCCCTCTCGTCCTCGAGCCGGGCGATCCGCTCGGGCGAGGCCTGGAAGTCGAGCCGCAGCGGGCGCTCGACGGTGATCTTGCGGAAGCCGAAGTGGGTCGTCGGGAAGATGCGGCTCACGACCACCTCTTCTTCCTTGCCGTCCTTCGTGACCCGGCGCGTGTCCCCGTCGCGGAAGTCGGCGAGGATCTTCAGGATGTCCTGCGCGCGCTCCGGCGGAATCTCGCGGCGCTTGTCGCCGAGGCTCTTGCGCATCGGCACCCAGAATCCGCTCGCGTCGACGAGCTGTACCTTGCCCTTGCGCGCAGCCGCCTTGCGGTTGGTGACGACCCACACGTAGGTCGCGATGCCGGTGTTGTAGAAGAGCTGCTCGGGCAGCGCGATCAGCGCTTCCAGCAGGTCGTTTTCCAGGATGTACCGTCGGATCTCGCTCTCGCCGCTGCCGGCATCGCCGGTGAACAGCGGCGAGCCGTTCATGATGATGGCAATGCGGGAGCCGCCCTCTTTCGGGTCCTTCGCGTGGGCAAGCATGTGGAGCAGAAACAGGAGCTGCCCGTCGCTGATGCGCGGAAGGCCCGGGGCGAAGCGGCCCGACGCGCCGCGCTCGTGCTCGGCCCGCACAGCGTCTTCGTCGCGCTTCCAATCCTTGCCGTAAGGGGGATTCGCGATCAGGTAGTCGAAGCCACGCCCCGCGTGACGGTCGTTCGAGAGCACGCTCCCGTAGGCGATGTTGTCGGCATCGCGCCCCGTCGGGTCCTTCATGAAGAGGTCCGACTTCGACACGGCCCAGGTCTCCGGGTTCACCTCCTGGCCGAAGAGGTGGATCTCCGCGTCGGGGTTGATCGGCGGTCGGACGATGTCTCCATTCCGCCGCCATCCGGTCGTCATGTGCTCCTTGGTGATCATCAGCATGCCACCGGATCCGCAGCAGGGATCGTACACGGTGCACACGATGCCTTTGCGGCGGATGCGTTCCTCGTCGCCCGCCAGCATCAGGTCCACCATCAGGTGCACGACGTCGCGGGGCGTGAAGTGCTCGCCCGGGTTCTCGTTGAGCGCCTCGTTGAACCTGCGGATCAGATCCTCGAAGATCGTGCCCATCGTCGGGTTGTCGATCCGCTTCGGGTGGAGGTCGACGTTCTTGAACCGCTCGAGCACCTGGAACAGCAGCCCCGCCTCGTCGAGCTTGCTGATGGTGTTGTCGAAGTCGAACTTCTCCAGCACCTCACGCATGTTGGGGCTGAAGCCGGCGATGTAGTTGCGCAGGTTGGCCGCCAGGTGCGGCGCGTCGGCGAGGAGCTTCTCGAAGTCGTAGCGCGAGGTGTTGTAGAAGGCGAAGCCCGAAGCCCGCCGGAGCTGGGCGTCGAGGTCCTCCAGACCCTTCCCCTTGAGTTCCGCCTGGCGCCTGAGGACCGCCTCCTTCGTGTCTGTGAGCACGCAGTCCAGGCGGCGCAGGATGGTGAGCGGCAGGATCACGTCCTGATACTTGCCACGTTTGAAGGTGTCGCGAATGAGGTCCGCGACGCCCCAGAGGAAGCTGACGATCTCGCTGTGATTCAAACGCCTACTCCCTCACGAGGATGGTTGTTGCCGGATTCTCACTGGGCTGTCTGACGGATCAGCGCTCAGCTACGAGCCACGGCGCCTCTGCGCTCCGCCGAGCGAACAGTGTTCGTCCCCAGGATCTAAGATGCCTCGATTCTAGCTTGCCGTGGATCGGCAGCTGCAAGCCCTTGATTCTCTTCCAGGCCCCTCCTCGACCTACTTCACCCGAAGTAGGCCGGTTGGAAGCAACAAACACCAACCTCCAAGGAGAGAGCCATGAGATTCTACACCAATAGCCACGACCACGACTGCGGAGTCGATTTGCACGCCAAGACCCTGTACCTCTGCATTCTCGATCGGAAGGGACAGGTCCTCCTCCACAGCAACAAGAAGAGCCGGCCAAAAGCCTTTCTAGCGGCCATCGATCCGTTCCGAGACGCCCTGGTCATGGCCGTCGAGTGCATCTTCACCTGGTATTGGCTGGCCGATCTCTGTCGCCGGGAGGAGATCGAGTTCGTTCTCGGCCACGCTCTCTACATGAAAACCATTCATGGCGGCAAGGCCAAGAACGACAAGATCGATGCCTTCGAGATCACGACCCTGCTCCGGGACGGGAACTTCCCGAAGGCCGATGTCTATCCGCTCGAGATGAGAGCCATGCGGGATTTGCTCCGAAGAAAGCTTCACCTCGCTCGTCGACGAGCGAATCTGACACGCTACACGCCGCGACCCACGGATGGTTCATGATCGAGGAAGGTGTGAATTGGCGCGATCGTTGCTCTGGTCGGACATGAGCCAACCCCGACGCCCGGTTCCGCGGCACGCAGGCTATTTGAAATTCCCGATGTTCTGATTGTGGGTCTGGTTCGGGTGAACCCGCAGCAGGAGGGCTTCCAGGTTGTGGCGGAGACGTGGGGAGGGCACGGAATAGGCTGAGTAGCGCGCCGTGATACGGCGCAGACGCGGGTGTGACTTCCCGAGGGTTGGGCCGAAGCGAATGCCCTCGGGAACCGAACGACCGAGGGTCTGGCGGATCTCGGTGCGAAGGTTCGTCGCCTTTCCGATGTACAGCACGTTTCCGGCAGAATCGTAGAAAACGTAGATTCCCGGGTCGGTCGGGAGCGTGTTGAGGTTGCTCGGGAGAGGCTCCAACTCGGCGATAGAAGTGACTCTCCATTGGAAGAAGTGCTCTAGCGATGACCAGAGGACCTTTCGCTGCGGCGTGAGTTGTCCTCGCAAATAGGCAGACATATTGGACTGGCGCTTGCCACAGGCATCTGCGAATTCGCCCTGCGAGAGTTCGGTCATCTCGTGGAACGTATTCATGAACTCAACGTTCCGGTGTGCTCGGCCTCGGCGAGCTGATCTGCGTTGCGCCATGGTCGCGCCTCCACTTCGTGCCGCCCAACGGACATGCGATTCAGCTGCACCTAACAGCGGCGACTGTCAACGCTGAGGCGCGGCGCCCGGCGCCAGAACGGTACCACGGATCGATTGCAGCCAGCTGTTGGGCACCAGATACAACCGCTACCACGAGAAGGCCAGCCCCGTCAAGTATTCGTCGTTCGTTTCGTTCTTCCTTCGTCGCCTTGGCGCGGGCCTCCGGACGCGGCACTACCCGATCTACCTCTCTGCAGCGTCTCTTGCTGCCAGCCCTCTATCAGATGAAATGGTCAGAAGAGAGAGCGAATTCCCTGCTGGCTCTGTGACTCGGCGCCGAAGATCTCGCTATGGCAGCTCTCGCTCGAATGATTCGCCTGGATGGAAGGTCACCCGCTTGGACTGATCGAGGACGCCCTGCTGACCAGGAAGGCCATTCCAGCCGCGCGCGGTTCCCCGGTGCCGGCCCGGCGCCGCGTCCAGAGGTCCGCTAGAAATCGGGTCGGGAAGATGATGAAGAAGAGGAGGATTCCGATGTCCAGCCCCGTTGTCCGCTGCTCGCGGCCCCACGTGTCCTTTCTGGTCTGCCTTGGCCTGGTCGGCCTTCTCGGTTGCGCGCAAGCTCCGACCTCCGAGGAGGCGGTTCGGCTCGAGCCCTTCGAGATCGCGATGATTCCCGATACCCAGAACTACGTCGACTATACGCATCAGAAGGACGGGGGTTTCGCGATCGACGCGAGCGAGCAGTTCATCGAGCAGATGCGTTGGATCGCCGACCATGCCCGTGGTGCGGGTGGCGAAATCGTCTTCGTCGCGTCCGTCGGCGATGTCTGGCAGCACCAGACCCGGCCGATCGATCCGGCGCATGCCGAGCGGGGCGTCGGACGCGTCGCGAACCCCTTCCTCGACGGTCGATTCCCTCCGACGCCCCGGACATTCGAAGTCGAGATACCCAAGGCCATCGAAGGCTACGAGATCATCGCCGCCTCCGGCCTTCCCTTCGGCGTCGCCCCGGGCAACCACGACTACGACGCGATGTGGAGCGTGGATTCCTTCCCGCCGAACCTGTCGAAGCCTCGATCCGAGCTGAAGATCGTGCCCGAGGACATCGGCATGATCCATGTCGGCGGTCTCGACAATTTTCGATCGGCCTTCGGAGACGACAAGCCCTTCTTCGCCGGAAAGAGCTGGTACGTCGACAGTTTCCGGGGCGGTGCGGACAGCGCCCAGATCTTCCGGGCGGGTGGGTATTCGTTTCTGCACCTGGCCCTCGAGATGCAGGCGGACGATGACGTCGTGGCCTGGGCACGCTCCGTCATGGTCAAGTATCCGGGCCTGCCGACGATCATCAGCACCCATGACTATCTCGACGTGCACGGCGAACGCCATCCGAATCCGATCATCGACCTCGATCGCGTCGATCCCGACCATCACAACAGTGCCGAAGAACTCTTCCAGAAGCTGATCAAGCCCAACGACCAGATCTTCATGGTGCTCTGCGGCCATCAGCATGGGCAGTCGCGCCGGGCCGACCGGAACGATCTCGGCCACGTGGTCCATCAGATCCTGGCTGACTATCAGGACCGCGGGCAATCGGCGCTCGACGCGGGACAGCCCCCGGACCGGTTCTTCCGCCGCCCGGTCGGCGTCGGAGACGGCTGGTTCCGCATCCTGCGCTTCGACACCTCGGGCGAGATCCCGACCGTCGAAGTCCGGACCTATTCGACCCACTATGGGGTCCTCTCGGGCGAGTTGCCGACCTACGCCGATTGGTATCGGGAACACGAGCAGCCCGGGATGACACCGGATGAATTCCTGGCCGAAGAGGAATTTACGTTGGAGTTGCCCGACTTTCGGGCCCGTTTCGGCCCGCCCCGGCCCTGATCGGGATCGTCAGGCGACTTCACGGCGAATGCGCTGCAGTCCGATCAACCAGGGGGTCGTCAGGAGGACGCCGACGAGGATCCACTCGTGGTTCCGCGCGACGGGAACGCCCGGGGGAAGCGGTTTCGCCAGCCATTCATCCCAGAGGCCCAGGGCCGGGCGTGCCGTTCCGGTTTCGTCGTAGAGACCGGTATCCCGCCAGATGGCCGCGAGGGGATCCTGGCCCAGGGCGCCGTTCCAGAGGGCGTCGTAGTCCATGGGCGTGAACCAGACGATGAAACCGACTCCCAGCCGATTCGCCTCGGAGAAGAGTGCCGCGAGATAATCCGCCTGATGGATGGGCGTCGCGGGCACGTTCAGACCGAAGGTCGGGATCACGAGATCTTCCGCGATCCAGCCGGTCTCGGTGATGACGAGTGGCCGGTTCGCCGCGAGGCCGACCGCCTGATCGAGCCAGTCCCCCGGCAGGTTCGCGGGGTCGCCCGCGTTCGCATGGCCGAAGAACGCATAGGGATAGACGCTGATTCCCAGCAGGTCGGTCGAGGGAAGGATCGCTGGCAGGCCGGCCCGGATCGCCGCTGCGTCGCTCGACGTCGGGTCCTTCAGCGAGACCGAGATGAAGACCGGCAGCTGGGGATGAACCGCCTTGATCCGGTCGTAGACACCCTGGGCGAAGGTCACGAATCCGGCCCACCGACCCGGCGAGTGGATGAGCAGCTCACTCGCTTCGATCCCGTAGTTGAAGGAAACCGGATCAAAGCGATCGATCAACGCGAGCGAGAAATTCGCGTAGGCGTCGATCACATCCGGATCATCGAAGGGCTTCGCAGCCCACGCGGGTGGCAGCGGGTCGTTGGGTGTCGTATTCCAGTAGGGCGCGAGACCGTCGCGACTGCCGTTGAGGGGAGAAAGGGCGAGGTAGACCCGATGACCGGGTGGCGTCGCCGCGACCCGTGCGGCGAGTTCGGCTTCGACCGCTGCGGGAAGTGGGGCGCCCGCCAGCGCTTCGGGCCAGGGAACGCCCCCGTCGAAGTGATGCGCGATGAGATCCCCATGGGCCGAGATCTGTGCGTAGGCCAGATCGACCGCGGCGGTCGTCGCGTCCGAGGGCCAGGGCGTGAATCCCATGGCGAAGGATCTCGTCTGTTGCGCGCTCGTCGTGCCCGCCACCGCAACCATGAGAAGCGAGGTCGAGAGGAAGAACCTGCGCCCGGATCCCATTCCCTACGTCGTCTCGAGTGCATGAGACGAGGCGAGCTCGTCGTAGGCGAGGGTCATCACGATCAGGCTGAAGGGCATCGTGAGAAGCGTCCCGAAGAGCACGGCACCGCCGATTCCGGACAGGACCAGGACGATGATCAGCAGCACGATCGAAACGCCCGGGTTTTCCTTGATGACGTTGAAACTCCGGCCCATTGCGCCGGTCGCGGATGCGTTCTCGATCGCGATCGCCTGGAAGGTGAAGGCCATCGCGAGCCCGAAGAGGATGCCGGGAAGCACGAAGAGGAGACAGCCGATGAAGATGCCAATTCCGATCAGGAACGACGCGATCAGGCTGGCGCCGAAACGTTGGAAGCCGTCGAAGACGTCGGTGACGCCGCAGTCCTCTCCCCGTCTTCGCCGCTCGACCAGCTGGATGAAGCCCACCGTCATCGGCCCGGAGAGGATCCCCAGGCTCACGATCGAGACGATGATGACGAGAAGACCCGCCACGACGTAGAGCACGAAATCGTTGGTGAAAAGACGCCAGGCTTCAGCGAGGGTTCGCTGGACGACATCTTCCTGACGGATGGTTTCGTTCATGGCTGCCTCCTGATTGTGATAGGGTCGAGATCCATTCGGATTCTACTTGGAACGGGGAAACGGAACCACGATGCGGCTGGAAACCATCGGAGACGACGTCTACGCCTGCCTGCAGGAAGAACCGGGCATCGGATTCAGCAATTCGGGCCTGCTCGGCGCCGGGGGCGGCGTCGTGATCGACACGTTCTGGGATCTGCCCCATACCCGCGAACTGCTCGAGCACTACGCGCGGGTCCTGCCGGAACCGGCGCGACGGGTCGTGAATACCCATCATAATGGCGACCATTGCTGGGGCAATCAGCTGCTTTCCGGCGCGGAGATCATCGGACATCGCGACTGCGCGAAGCGTTTCATGGACGAGAAGCCCGAAATGATGCAGATGATCAAGTCGGCCGATCTCTCGGGTCAGCCGGCCCTCCAGAAATTCGCTCGCGCGCTCGCGCCCTGGGATTTCGAGGGGATCGAACCGACCCCGCCGACGACGCTCTTCGACGATCGCATGAGCCTCGAGCTCGACGGAATGACGGTCGAGCTGATCCACGTCGGTCCCGCCCATACCGAGAGCGACGTCATCGTCCATCTACCGGACCAGCGTGTCGTCTTCGCCGGGGACATCGTCTTCCGGCTCTGTACACCCGTCGGGTGGATCGGCACCTTCGCGGGCTGGATCGACGCCCTCGATCGGATTCTCGCCCTCGATCCCGAGGTCGTGGTTCCGGGGCATGGGCCGCTCTGCGGCCGCGAGGGCCCGCGTGACATGAAGGCCTATCTGCAGCACGTTCTCGAGGAATCGAGACATTTCTTCGAGCGGGGCCTGTCCGCGCTCGACGCGGCTCGCCGGATCGATCTCGGACCCTACGAGAAGTGGCATGAACCCGAACGTCTCGTCTTCAGCGTGGAGCGGGCCTATCGCGAGTTCCGGGGCGAACCCGCGGATGCGCCCATCGATTCGGCGGCACTTTTTCGTGATGTGGGGCTTCTTCAGGAAGAACGCTGGCCGGTACGCGACCGGGTTTGAAGGGCGCGGTCCCGGAGGAAGCCGAGCAGCTCCGATCCATGGCCCTCGACATGATCGCGGACCCATTCGCCGATCAGGCGGGGGGCCGCGAAGCTCGCCGCGAGGGGAGACGTTTCGAGGTCGGCCAGCATTCGACTCGTGAGGGCGGCGAAGGTCCGGTGGGCGTCCTCGTGTCGCTCGGCTTCCGGATAGTCGATCTGCCGCATGAGATTCTCTTCGTTGACGAGATAGACCGAGAGGTTGGCCTGCAGCGCGTTCAGGCAGTCGAAGAATTCCCGGGTATCCATGCTGATCGCGGCCGTTTCGAGCCGCTGGGTGATGTCCATGATGAAGCGGTGTTGCCGGGCGACGGTTTCGACGCCCGGCGCATCGGTCTTGCGCAGTCTCTCGAGATGACCGGGCTCGCCGTCTGAGGACGTCCGCGGGAGGCCCTCGGTTCCGAAGAGGTGACTGTCGTCGTCATCGTCTCCGAAGAGCGATGCGACCTCGAGGATCTCGTCCAGGCTCTGGTTCAGAGCCTCGACCAGATTCGGATCGAAATGGCTGCCCGACTGCTCCCGGATGAAGGCGAGGGTTCGTTCGAGCGGCCAGGGCTCCTTGTAGGGGCGTCGCGTGGTGAGCGCGTCGAAGACGTCCGCCAGGGCGCAGATCCGTGCGAAGAGCGGGGTTTCTTCTCCGACCAGACCGCGCGGATAGCCGCTGCCGTCCCATTTCTCGTGGTGACCGAGGGCGATGTCGTGGCTCGCCTGCATGAGCGGATTGTCGCCCGAGAGGATGTTGGCGCCGATCTCCGGATGACGCTTCATGACCGCGTATTCGTCGTCCGTGAGCTTTCCGGGCTTCATCAGGATCTCGTCCGGGATGCCCACCTTCCCGATATCGTGCATCGGGGCGGCGATTCCGAGCAGGTCGAGCTCCTCGTGGGAGAGCCCGATCGTCTGGCCGATGATGACCGAATAGCGGCTCATCCTCTTCAGGTGGAATCCGGTTTCGTGATCGCGATACTCGGCAGCCGACACGAGCTTGCTCATCATGTCGACGTGCGCCTGCTGGAGCTGGATCCGCCCGATCTCGGACTGGAGGTCGAGGTTCCGATGGGTGAGGATGCTCGCGACCGCCTGGCCCAGCATGTCCGTGAAGGTCTCTTCTTCCGGATGGGGTCGGTGATGATCCTCGAGATAGAGGACGATCACGCCGATGACGGTCTCGTCTCCTCCGAGGAGCGGGATGTTGTAATGGCCGTGGCCGCTCATTCCGGGGAAGCTGATCTCGTGTTCTTCGTCGACGCAGCTCTTGAAGAGGATCTGCTTCCGCAGGGCGGCCCGACCGCAGAGACACCTCCCGAACGGGACCAGGGCGCATCTCGTGAGCAGTGCGGGGTTGAGATCGTGCTGGACGGCGAGGATCAGCTCCTGCCTCCCGTTGGCGACGAAGATCGCGCCCTTTCGGACCGCACCGAGCCAGGAGATCGACACGATGACATCGATGATCTCTTCGAGCTGCTGGCGAAAACTGATCGGTTTGAGGGCGATGCCGAGGATCCGGGAGATCGCCGTCTTGGTCTCCCATTCCGGGCTGAATTCCGACTCGGCGTCTTCGCGCCGATCGAGCGCATGCTCCTTGGGAAATCCGTCGGTCAACGTACGCATGCTTCGGGCGTCTCGATCTTCGTTGGGGAACCCTGCAGATCGGTATCCCGACGCGAAGCTTGACGGATCAGGGCCGATCCACCCTCGCGAACGAAAACCGGGGACGGCCGGAGATTCCCTTTCGGGCCTAAAGTCCCCCAGGCGTATCGTCGAAGAAGGCTCGATGACGCGGCGGCGGGGGGTCGCTCTCGCGACCAGAAGGGCTCCGACATGACGCCGTCTTCCCAGCGGGGATTCTTCTCCCCCGGCTCCATCGCGAAGGGTCTTCTTCTCGCGGCCATCCTTTCGTCGGGCTTCGTCGGTTCCGCGGGTGCGCTCTCCTTCCAGGCGGATTTCGTCTCGTCCACCTACCAGACGCAGGCGGGGGATACCTTCTCGGATCTCCTGGCCCAGCATCAGGCCGGCACGCTGATCCAGTCGAACGTGACGACGGGCCTCGAGAACATCTCGACCGCCGTGTACGCCGGGGGCGTCACCCAGAACTACAGCCTCCTGATGAGCACGACGATCGACTTCGGCGTCGCGGGGACCTATGCCTTCCAGGTGGGGACCGATTGGGGAAGGGGCGGTGCGACCGCCCTGATCGACAATTCAACGGGCGCGATCGTGAGCGAACGGGTCATCACCGGGGATGTGTGGTGGGCCTACGACTGGAACAATCCCGACGTCTTCACGACGAGCTTCGCCTTCGCCCCCGGTGATTCCTATACCCTGATGTGGGTCGGCTTCGAGGGCTGCTGCGGCGGTTCCTCGACGATCCGCTTCTCGGTCGATGGGGGCGCCTTCCAGGCGTTGAACGACACGAATCTGCAGCCCTATCTTTCAGCCTCGGTTCCCGAGCCCGGCACCCTGCTGCTGGTCGGACTGGGATTGATCGGGCTGGCCGGGCGCCGCTGCTCCGGCAGGCCGCGATCCTGATATCGTTGGGCCGCCCATGGCCCGCTATCGACGCAAGGACCATCTCCACCAACGCGCGAAGAAGGAAGGCCTTCGCTCGCGTGCCGCCTACAAGCTCGAGGAAGTCCAGGAACTCGCCACGGGGCGGCTTCTTTCGAAGGGCCAACGCGTTTTCGATCTCGGTTGCTGGCCCGGCGGCTGGCTCGAGGTGGCCGGGAAACGGGTCGGACCGACGGGGCGCGTCGTCGGAATCGATCGCGCGAAGATCGATCCCGAGATCCCGCTCGCGAACGTCGTCGCCCTGGTCGGCGACCTCGAGGATGCCGGGGTGGCCGCACGTCTGCGCGAGAGTCTGGGGGCCGACCGTGCGGATGTCGTCCTGTCGGATGCCGCGCCGAAACTGACCGGCGTTCGCGAAACGGATCGCGCCCGGGAGGAGCGGCTGCTCGAGGCGATCGAGGCGTTGCTTCCCGAGCTCCTCGCCCCCGGCGGTTCGCTGCTCCTGAAGGTTCTCGAAGGTCCCGAGGCCCGTCGGGTCGATCAGCGGATCCGGAAGCGGTTCGCCCGGGCGAAGACCCTGAAGCTCCGTTCCACCCGAAAAGGAAGCAGCGAGATCTATCTCCTCGCGCGGGGCTATCGCGGCGGCGACCCGGACGCGATCGGGTAGACTCCTGCGCCGCCGGCCGGTGGAATTCCCGCCCATCGCCGTTCCCGCAGATCGTCTCGGCCCGGCATCGGTCCGACAGGAGAAACAAGATGAAGAGCCCTCGTCCATTCCAGGTTCTCGGTGTCCAGCAGATCGCGATCGGCGGGCTCGACAAGCAGAGACTTCGCCGCTTCTGGGTCGATCTCATGGGCCTGCGCTTCGAGCATTCCTACCAGAGCGAGAAAGAGAACGTCGATGAGGACATCTGCGCGACGGGGACGGGCCCCTTCACGGTCGAAGTCGACCTGATGCAGCCCATCGATCCCGACAAGCGGCCCAGGGTCCACGACCCCGCGCTCAACCATGTCGGGCTCTGGATCGATGACCTTCCGAAGGCCGTCGAATGGTTGAGCGCCGCCGGCGTTCGCTTCACGCCGGGCGGAATCCGGAAGGGGGCGGCGGGTCATGATGTCTGCTTCATCCATCCCAAGGGAAACGACGAAGCCCCGATCGGATCGGAGGGGGTTCTCGTCGAACTCGTTCAAGCACCCGATTCGGTTCGGGAGGCCTTCCGGACGATCGAGGAAGCCTCGTCCCCGAACCGCTAGATCGGTTCGTCGATGTCCGCGTCCGTTCGTGCGTGCTCCGCGCGAAGGGGCGGAATCGCGGGCCCGAGCAGGATGGCGACCCATCGCGTCGAGGGCTGGCTGTCGAGGGTGATTCGCAGGATGACCGTGAGGGGTACGGCGAGGACCATGCCGACGGGACCCAGCACCCAGCCCCAGAAGACGAGGGACACGATCACGATGAGCGGTGACAGCCCCATGCCTTCGCCCATCACGCGGGGCTCGAGGAAATTCCCGATCGTGATGTTGATGCCGACATAACAGAGCGTGACCATGAGCGCCGTCTCCGGCGAATTGTCGACGAGGGCGAGGGCGACCGCGGGGACGGCCGCGATGACCGACCCGACCGCGGGCACGAAGTTGAGCAGGAACGCGAGCAGACCCCAGAGCGGTGCGAACTTGACGCCCAGCAGGATGAGGGCGCCGTAGGCGAGGAATCCGGTCGCCATGCTCGTCAGGGTCTTGATTCCGAGATAGCGGCGGATCGATTGACCGATCTCGGTCATTCTCGCCTCGAGTTCCGGAGAATGGCCGAAAGCCTCGCGGACCTTGTAGGGGAAGCTCGAAGCTTCGAGCAGGATGAAGCAGACGGTCAGGAAGAGCAGGAACGCGTTGTTCAGGAGCGAACCGAGATTGCCTGCGAGATTGCCGACGAGTCCCAGGGCCGCCTGTGGGTTGAAGGGATTGGTCTCGCTCGTCGATGTGCCGAAGTCGATGCCGCGCTCGGAGAGCGCCGCCGTGAGGGAAGCGATCACGCTCGCGAAGCGCGCTTGATAGGAGGGGAGGGCGCGGGTGAACTCGTTGATCGAGGTACTGACGAGTCCTCCGAAGAGGGCGCCGATCCCCAGCAGTCCCAGCAACACCACGATGAGGGCGATCGGTGTCGGCAGTCCCCGGTCCTGCAGCCAGAAGAGGGCGGGTGCGCAGAGCAGCCCGATGAATCCGGCGAGCAGGAAGGGCACGAAGAGGGAGCTGGCCGCCCGCAGTCCGGCGACGATGATCACGATCGCTGCAAGGCCCAGGAGGGCGTTCGTCGTCGGATGGCCTCCGGTCTGGAGCGGGAAGGTCCCCGGCAGCCCTCCAGGCGTCGGATCGCTCGCTCGCGTTGGGGCATCGGCCGGCACGCCGAGAGCATGCCGCGCCTTCGGATGAACTGCTAGCGTCCGAATGGTTGGAGGCCATCATGGACGAATCGGTATCGAAGGTTTTCGATCTCGAGCGTCTCGTCGAGAAATGCCGGGCGAGAGGCGCGCCCTATTTCGAGTTCCTGAGGGTTCCACAGCTTTCCTGTGGAATCTATCGCCTTTCCAGAGGCGAAGTGGACACGCAATCGACGCACGACGAAGACGAGGTCTACGTCGTGTTGGACGGACGGGCATCCCTGATGATCGATGGCGAGGAATCGGCCCTGACCCGGGGTTCGATCGTGTACGTGCCGGCAGACGTGCCCCATGCGTTCACGAAGATCGAGGAGGATCTTTCCCTCCTCGTATTCTTCGGATCGGGAGGGCCTTCGGGCGCGGAGCTCTGATCGGATTTCCAACGGGAGCAATGGAGAGGGAATCGACCATGGACGTCCAGGACCTGCTCGAGATCGAGGCGATCAAGCAACTGAAGTACCGCTACATGCGTTGTGTCGACATGAAGCTGTGGGACGAGATGGCATCCCTCTTCGTTCCCGAGGCGAGTTGTTCCTACGGCGGGGGCCGGTACAGCTACCAGGGGCGTGACGAGATCGTTTCCTGGCTCGAGAAGAGCATGGACCGGGACGGTTTCCACTCCTCGCATAGCGTCCACCATCCGGAGATCACCCTTCTCGGACCCACCTCTGCGAAGGGGATCTGGGCGCTCGAAGACATCGTGATCGACATGGATCATGAGATCCAGATCTCCGGCGCGGCGTTCTACCACGATCGCTATGCGAAGCGGGAGGGCGAGTGGCTGATCGAGCATACGGGATACGACCGCGTCTTCGAACAGGTGGAATCCCGTCGTGACCGGCCGAGCCTGAAACTGACCGCGTCGATGTGGTCGACCGGTGGCGCCAGCGCGATCGACGCGTAGCGACCCTCTGCCCACTCCGTGCGTCCCGGATCGAAATGGCCATCCTGAGCGAAGACCCCGAGCGATCGCGGCGTGCGAGGGCCCGCACCTGCCGTCCCTGCTCCCTCTGTTGTTCCGTTCTCCGGGTCGATGAACTCGACAAACGTGCGGGGACGGATTGCGTCCACCAGCGTGGGGAAGCGGGTTGCGCGATCCACGACTCGCGCCCGCGTGTCTGCCGCGCCTACCGATGTCTCTGGCTGCAGGGCGGACTCGAGGACGAGGAACGACCTGATCAGACGGGAGGTGTCGTCGATCTCGAACCCATGGGCGGGGGGGTCCAGCTGGCGATCCGGGTCGCCGATCTCGGAACATTCGACGACTCGCCCATGCTCCAGGCGATCGCCGCGCGCTACCGGACGCAGATGCCCGTCCGCGTGACCGACGTCCGGGACATCATGAATCCGGATCGACCGTTTCGCGTGCTGCTTGCCGAGGATGTCGAACACCGGGTCGAAGGGGAGTGGATCGAGGTCCTGCGTGCGGGCAACCTCGTCGAACGGAGGCGCATGTCCTGGGCAGAACGCTGGGCACGGCGCGCTTCGATCTGGTGGCGCAACCTTCGGTTGCGGTAGGAGATGGCCGGCCTCGGGGGTCGGGTCTCGTCGGCCGGTTCTCATCCTCGATCGGCAGCATCGATCTCTCGTCGTCGATATACTTCCGCCAGACGGTTTGCATTGGGTCTCGTCTGCGACCGGACGATGACGCCATGCAGGAGACGCCGATGGCGGACACCGCGAAATCCGAGGCCGCAACCGACCGAAGGGCCCACGACGAACGCGTCGGTGGGCGCGACGCGAGGGCGGAGGGCGGAGAAGCGAGGGGCCGGCGGGTCGCAGCGCTCGTTCGCCACGGCCACTTCGATCGTCCCGAGGGCGTGGCCAGCGCGCACTCCCTTTTCCCCTTGAGCGAAACGGGTCGCGACCAGGCGCGACGGGCAGTGGATCCGATCCTCGGGACCTGCGAGGAATTGGGTCTCGAACTCGACTCCCGGATCGAGGCGTCCCAACTACTGCGAGCGTGGGAGACCGCGAACCTGATCGCGGAATCCCTCGAAAAGCGGACCGGCCGCCGATTTCGTGTGGTCCAGCGAAACGAACTGGTCGAACGCGGACTCGGCAGCTGTGCGAACATGACCTTCGACCAGATCTCGTCGGCGCTGGCCGCCGATCCTCGCCTCGGGCCGTTGCCGGCCGGCTGGCGTCGCATGCCGGAGTTCCGGCTTCCGGTCCAGGGCGCGGAATCGCTCATGCAGGCGGGGGCGCGAACGGCGACCCGGATCGCCACGAGCATCGATTCGATCCCGAACGAGGATCCGAGGGATCTCCTGCGACTCTTCGTCGCGCATAGCGGTTGTCTTCGCCATGCCGCGGTCCAGCTGGGCGCCATCGATGTGCGCGTCGTGCCGGGTCTTTCGATGGATTTCGCTCAGAGCGTATATCTCGAGAAGCTTCCGAACGGCGATTGGGTCCATGTCGCGGGGCAGTTCAAGAAGCGGCTTCCGGGGAGCTGATTTCCCGCGATCCCTCTCGAGCGATCCGACCGACATGTCGGGCTTCGAGGAGGCCGGTCTCGTACATCCATCGCAACGTATCCGCATAGGTCTCGTGCGCGCTTCGGAAGGAGACGCCGAGCTCCCGGGTCGTGCGCTCGGCACTGCATCCGGGCCAGCGGGTCGCATACTCCATCGCATCGCGGGTCAGCGGGAACGAGAAGTCATGGACCCGCTTGATCCAGTCGCCCATCGATCCGAGTGCGCGGAAGAGCGGGCCCGGAATCGGGACGCGCCGGACCCGCTTCCCCGTGATTTCGTCCAGGACGCGATAGGTCTCGGGCCAGGAGAGCATCGGGCCGGCCGCCGCATAACCACAGGGGCCTTCGGGCCGTTCGAGAAGGACCGTATGGAGCGTCGCGAGATCCCGCACGTCGACGATCTGGAAGCCACTCGACGTGTTGACCCCCGTCTGTCGGAAGAAGGAGTGGATCGCTCGATTGGCGTCGCTCATTCCGGGATCGTGCGGGCCGACGATCCCCGTCGGATACGAGACCCGGATCGGAGCGCCCTCCTCCTGCAGGCGGCGGACTTCGAGTTCTCCCTGGGCCTTGCTGCGCGCATAGGCCGTCGTGCCCGGCGCGATCGGCATGTCGGGATGGAGGGGGCCACAGCCGGGCGTGAAGAAGACCGAGATGCTCGATACGTAGACGATCGAAGGAAGTCCCCGCCGATGGGCCCCGCCGATCACGAGATCGACCCCGCGCCGATTGGTCTCCAGTATGCGGCGCGCCATCGACCGTCTCATGTCGACCAGGGCCGCCCCGTGGAAGACGGCATCGCAGCCTTGCATGGCGCGCTTGACGGATTCTTCGTCGGTGATGTCACCGACGACAATGTCCTGATCGGCGAAGCCGATCTCGAAGGGATCGAAGACCCGGCGAACCTTCGCCGCGTCTCGGACGAGAAGGCGCACGGAATGGCCGGCTGCCAGGAAGCCGCGAACGGTATGGGAGCCCGTGAAACCGGTCCCGCCTGTCACCATGACCCGCATCGCCGTTCGTCGACCTCCGATTCCGGTCTCTCGGGGGACCGGTCGCTTCC
>DRKE01000250.1 GCA_011051925.1 Deltaproteobacteria bacterium | reverse complement strand
GAAGAGGATGACGTCGGCGTTGTCGACGGCCTCTCGGGCCTGGGCCTGGACTTCGGACTCGAGGCCGGACTCGCGGACGGGATCGAGGCCCGCCGTATCCACGAGCCAGACCGTGCGTCCGGCGACTTCAATGCGTTCCGCGATCCGATCCCGGGTCAATCCCGGCTGGTCCGCAACCAGGGCCCGGCGGTATCCCGCATAGCGGTTGAAGAGCGTCGACTTGCCGACGTTGGGGCGGCCGACGAGGGCCACGACGGGAATCCGGGGAGGCGAGGACATGGCGACGCAGGATAGCGCCCGGCCGGTTCAGGCGGACGACGGGCTCCCCTTCCGTTCTTCCCGGGGATCCACGTCCCTTCCGACGAGAAAGTCCCCGACCTGTTCGAAGATCGTTTCCGGCCTTTCCGGATCGTGCCAATGGACGTCGGGCAGCGGGCGAAGCCAGGTGCGTTGGCGACGCGCGAATCGGCGCGTGTCGACCTTGATCGCCTCGAGGGCGTTGATCAGGGTGTCGGCACCGTCGACGACGGGTTGGATGTGCCGGTAGCCGATCGCCTGCATGGGGCGCAATTCGGGACCGTATCCGAGTTCCCGGAGATGGCGGACCTCCCGCAGAAGCCCCGCTTCGATCATCTGCTCGGCGCGCCGATCGATGCGCTCGATCAAGCGCTCGCGGCCCGGATCGATGGCGAGATGAAGCCCCCGGAACGGACGATCGCGAAAGCCATGGGCCCGCCGCACGCTCGAGGCCCGCTCGCCGGACTGGGCCAGGATCTCGAGCGCCCGAACGGTCCTTCGGACGTCGTTCGGATGGATCCGGGCAGCTGCCTCTGCGTCGAGTCCTGCAAGTCGACGATGCAACCGCGTCGGATCGCCCTCCTCCGCCGCTTTCTGCTGTTCGTTCTCGAGCCTCGCGCGAAGGCCGGGATCGACCCGACCGGTCTCGATCAATCCGTCCAGGAACGCGCGGATATAGAGCCCCGTGCCCCCGGTCAGGAAGACCGGCCGATGACGCTCGTGGATCGATGCCGCGGCGGCACGGGCTTCTTTCGCATAGCGGCCCGCGCTGTAGGGTTCGTCGGGATTGGCCACGTCGAAGAGATGGTGGGGGACCCGCGCGCGCTCCTCGAGTGAGGGTTTGGCGGTTCCGATGTCCATGTACCGGAAGACCTGCATCGAATCGGCATTCACGATCTCGCCCCCGAAGCGTTCGGCGAGTTCGATCGCGAGGGAGGATTTTCCCGATCCCGTCGGGCCGGTCACGACGACGACGGGCGGCTTCGCCGCGTCTCGTTCCGGGTCATCGCGATGGCGGTCGTTCGTCGGCGGGGTCATGGGGCGGCGGATGCTAGCAGGCACCCCGGCCGGAGGTGGACGGCGCGAGGCGGCCGGCAGGCCGTGCTCAGCGACGTCGGAAGCGGGACTCGAGATCCTCGTGCCGGATCAGGACGGCGACGGGGCGGCCATGGGGGCAGGTCGGCGCCCAGGGAATCGAGTCGAGCCCACGCAGGATCTCCCGCTGTTCGGGTTCCGGCAGCCGATCGCCGAAGCGCCGCGCCGAATGACACGCCAGCGTCGCGAAGAGGCGATCGAGCGTCGGGAGCCAGCGGATGGCGCTCGCGTCCAGGTCTCCGGTCTCCGCATCGTGGGGTGCCGCTTCGAGGGCCGCGCCGAGTTCCGTGACGAGCGTGCCGATTTCCTGTCCGGACAGCTCGGCCGGGACCGCACGCACGAGGACAGCCCCTTCGCCGAAAGCCTCGATCTCGAATCCCAGTCGTTCGACGCGATCCTTCGCATCGAGGATGGCCTCGATCGCGCCGGGGGCGAGGCTCACGCTGGTCGGCGTGAGGAGACCTTGCCGGGCCACGCCCGATTCGAGCCAGGTCTGGCGCAGCCGCTCATAGAGGATGCGCTCGTGGGCGGCATGCTGATCGACGACGAGCAGACCGTCTTCGCTCTCGGCCAGCAGATAGCTCGCCCGAAGCTGGCCGAGAATCGGCAGGGCGCCGAAGGAGGCCACCGGTGGCTCGGGGGTCCGGTCTTCGCTTCCCGCCGCCGTGTGGAGCCCGCTGTCCGCATCGAGGGCGATTCCGCCGAACGGGTCCCCCTCCGGCGTTTCGCGGACGCTTCCGTCGCCCCCGCTTCGGGGCGGACCGGGCCGTGGCCCCCCTTGCGCGAAGATCCAATCATCCGTCCCCCCTGCTTCCCCCGACGCTGCCACGCGGCGTCCCGACGTCTCCGACCGGGTCCGGAACGGGCCATCGGCGGAAGCGACCCGCCCGGGTGCGCCCAGC
The DNA here is from genome assembly GCA_011051925.1 of Deltaproteobacteria bacterium. Lineage (GTDB taxonomy): Bacteria > Myxococcota_A > UBA9160 > UBA9160 > UBA4427 > UBA4427. The sequence goes on along the minus strand of DRKE01000250.1, from coordinate 9,542 downwards.
GTGCCGAGCCAGCGGCGCGATGCCATCGCGTCCTTCACCGAATGGCGGATGGCCCGGTGGATCGCCTGCGGATCCGAGAAGCGGACTTCCCATTTGGCGGGGTGGACATTCACGTCCACCGTCTCAGGGGGCACCTCGAGAAAGAGGATGCCGATCGGAAAGCGCCCGCGCGGCAGCAGGTCGCGATAGGCCTCGACCAGCGCATGGCGCAACAGGCGATCGCGGACGGGGCGACCATTCACGAAGAGATAGAGGCCCTGTCCGTTGGGTCGCGTGCGCTCCGGCGTCGAAACGAAGGCATGGATCCGGATCTCCGGCGCCGCCCGATCGACCTCGATCAGGGCCGCGGCATCGTCTTCCGAAAGCACGTCGGCGATCCGGTCCCGGTGGTCGCGGCAGGCGGGCCACACGAAGGCCGTCTTCTGGTCACGCCAGGCCTCGAGATGGAGTTCGGGGCGGACGAGGGCCAGGCGGACGAGCCAGTCGGCGATATGCCCCCATTCCGTTCCCGGGCGCTTCAGGAACTTGCGACGTGCCGGAACCGAGGCGAAGAGGTCGGCCACTTCGACCCGGGTGCCCTCGGGCCCTCCGGCTTCGGATTCGCGCACGACCCGACCGCCCTCGATCTGGATTTCATGGCCATGATCGCTTCCGCGAACGCGACTCACGATCCGGAAGCGCGAAACCGAGGCGATCGCGGGCAGGGCCTCGCCGCGAAACCCGAAACTCGAGATCCGCATCAGGTCGGCAGCGGAGGCGAGCTTGCTGGTGGCGTGACGCTGGAGCGCCACGGGCAACTCCCGAGGCGACATGCCGATGCCGTCGTCGGTCACGGCGATGAGCGCGGCGCCCCCGTCGCGAATCTCGACCCGGATCCGGCTGGCGCCGGCATCCAGACTGTTCTCGACGAGTTCCTTCACGACCGAGGCCGGCCGCTCGACGACCTCCCCTGCCGCGATCTGGTCGATCAGGGCGTCGGAAAGCAGCCGGATGCGACCCTTCTCTGGAATCCCGACCGCATCGGTCATTTTCTTACCTTCGGGGGGCTCGAGCCCCGCTTCCGCTTGCGGCTGGGCGCCATTTCGCCGATTTCCTGCTTGCTCATTCGACGCGCGCCGGAGTAACATCAGCCTGATTCGGCGTCAACCTGGCCGTAAAAGACAGCGCCGACCCGCAATAGTCATTGACAAATGTCCGGAATCCCAATACTTCTGGATTGGTCACGATCTTACCTGGGGGCTTCGTGCCATGACGGAACAGCATTCACCATTCGGTTCGAGTCGACTCGAGCCGGCGACCGCCGACCGATCGATCGCCGCTCCGACGACAGGCACGGCGCCATCGACGACACCACCGACCGGCCGGCGAAGGAACGATCGTATCATTTCTGCGAGCCCGCAGATGCAGGCCGTCGTCGACCAGGCGAGCGCGATGGCCCGCTCGAACGATCCCGTCCTGATCCTCGGGCCGAGTGGAAGCGGACGCCGACACGTCGCGCGGGCCCTCCATCAATGGAGTCCGCGGGCGGGGGGGCCCCTGATCGAGATCCAGATCGCGGGACTCAACGAACCCCTCCAGCTTCGCGAGATCTTCGGGGACTCGACCTCGCAGGGGGCCCTCGCCCGTGCCGAAGGCGGAACCCTCCTGCTGGAAAGCGCGGATACGATCAGCCCGACCGTGCTCACGCGATTGCGGGAATCCGAGGGTTCGGCGAATCGCGCCCGGATCCTGGCAACGGGTCTCGGGGAGACGACCGACGGAGCGGGAAGCCATCTGGCCGGTCTGGGGGGGCAGCGGATCCAGCTGGCACCCCTGGCGGAGCGGGTCGAGGACATCCTGCCCCTGGCGGCCCATTTCCTCGCTGAATTCGCGGCGCTCGAATCCCTCGACTCGGTCGGGTTCAGCGCAGACGCCCGACGATGGCTGCTGGAGGAGCCCTGGTCGGGGAACGTCCGCGAGCTTCGCGAGCGGATCCGCCAGGCGATTCGCCTGGCCGGACAGGGGGCGATCTCCGCGGAAGCCCTGATGCTGTCGACCGAAGGTGATGAGATCCCGTCCTTCAAGGAAGCCAAGCGGGCCTTCGAAACCCGCTACGTCGAGGGGCTGCTCCGCCGCTGTGAAGGCAATATCAGCCGGGCGGCACGGATGGCCAAGAAGGATCGCAAGGACTTCTACGACGTGATCCGCCGTACGGGGGTCGATCCCGGCCGATTCCGGGGCTGATCCGCCACGCGTGCGCGTCGGGATCGTCCAGCTCTGCTCGACCGATGACCTGGAAGCCAATCTGACGCACGCCGAAAACGGCGTGCGCGAGGCGGCGGCGCGCGGCGCGGAGTTCGTCGCCCTGCCCGAGAATTTCGCCTTCATGCGTCGCGAGGGAGCGCGATTCCCCTTCGCCGAAGCACCGGCCGCCGGATCTCCGGAGATCGATCCGGGCACGACGGAGCCGGAGTCGGAAGCGGGGATCACGCGGGCCCTGTCCCGTTGGGCACGGCGGGATCGGCTCTGGCTTCTCGGCGGCAGTTTCCCGGAAGCGATTCCCGGAGACGAAAAGGTCTACAACACGAGCGTGCTCTTTTCGCCCGAGGGCGCCGAGGTCGCACGCTATCGGAAGATCCATCTCTTCGATGTCTCGCTCGGGCCGGACGGAGCCGACGAGTATCGCGAGTCGACCTTCTTCGCGCCCGGGGAGCGGGTCGTCGTGGCGTCGACGCCCTTCGGCGGCGTCGGGATGTCGATCTGCTACGACCTGCGCTTTCCCGAGCTCTATCGGGCACTGGTCGACGGAGGGGCCCGCTGGCTCACCGTGCCCAGCGCCTTCGCCCGGGAGACCGGGAAGGACCATTGGGAGGTCCTGCTTCGCGCGAGGGCCATCGAAAGCCAGGCCTTCGTGATCGCCCCGGCGCAGTGTGGTCATCACAGCCGTGATCGGGCGAGTCATGGCCGATCGATGATCATCGATCCGTGGGGACTGGTGAGGGCCCAGGCGGGGGACGATCCCTGCGTCCTCGTCGCCGAATGTCGGGAAGAAGCCGTGGATCGCGTGCGCGGCGCGATTCCGGCCCTGGCCCACCGTCGCCTGAGCTGATCGCGTCGGGTGGCCTCCAGGGCCCCTGTAGGCCTTTTCCTGGATGGCCCCCTCCGGCGGATCGGAGCCTGCCCTCAAGACGCTTCCCACGCGAACCGATATGCAGGGCAGGATCCCACCGGCGGGCTCTGCGTCTGTCGCTTGCCCGGGGTGGCTCGGGTGGGATCGGGAATGAGGGGCATTTCGATGGGCGAGATCGAAGACGGTGTCAACGGTCGGCTCGAGATCCTGAACGGTGGGTTCGAGGGCATGACCTACGACCTGTCGGCGGATGAGATCGTGATCGGTCGGAATCCGACGACCGACATCACCCTGCTCGACGAGGGGATCAGCCGAGAACACGCCCTGGTCCTCTTCGACGAGGACGGTCCCGGATACGTCATCGAGGATCTCCAGTCGACCAACGGGACCAAGGTGAACGGAAAACGGATCCGCTCGGCTTCGCTGGCCGAGGGTGACGAGATCCAGATCGGACAGACCCTCTTCCGCTTCATTCTGGTGAAGGAATAGCCATCGCGAACGACCGTCGTCGGTCCGAAGGCCGCCCCTGCGCTTGCATCCCCCCCTTCCAGCCCGATAGCGTATGCAGGGTCGTCGATGCGGATTCGTTTGTCGCCGGATTCCGGCAGGGGGGAGAGCCGTGATCAGCGAGAATCTCGTTCAGGACAACGCGAGCGATCCGAGGATCGCGAAGAACGCCGGGCGTCGGATGCGGAGCCGGTCCGCGCTCTGGAGCGGCGTGCTCGTGCTGATCCCGGCCGTGATCCTGGCGGGCTGTGTCTCGCCGCAGCCGCCGCCTCAGGCGCCTCCCGTCGAAGGCTACGTCGTGGGCCCGCCCGACCTGTTGTCGATCTATATCCTGCCCGAGCCCGAGATCGTTCGCGAGGTCCGGGTTCGTCCCGATGGCAAGATCTCGGTCGACCTGATCGGGGACGTCCAGGCCGCCGGTCGAACGCCCTTCGAGATCGCCCAGGCCATCCAACAGGAGATCCGACGCTTCAAGCGGGATGCCTCGGTCAACGTCACGGTCGTCGATTCGCCCAGCCAGTTCGTGACGGTCTACGGCGAGGTCATGCGGCCCGGCACTTTTCCCCTGACGACCGAAACGCGGATCTCGGAAGCGATCGGCCAGGTCGGCGGAACGCGGCCTTTCGCCTCGTTGAATCGGGTTCGTGTGATCCGGACGAATGGTGCCCGGACCGAGGTCATCCGGATCCGCCTGGGAGATATCCAGCGCGGCGATCTCTCGACCAATCTCGTCGTCCAGGAAGGTGATCTGATCGTCGTGCCGCCGACGGCCATCGCACGGGTCGGCTATTTCGTCCAGATGCTGCTCTTCCCGTTCCAGCCGCTGCTGACGACGGCCGGCGCGGTCGGCGGAACGGCCGCCGGCGTCCGGGCGTTCTGAGCGGCAACGGGCAACGGGCAACGGGCAACGGGCAACGGGCAACGAAAGGATCTGCCATCCCGCTGCAGGGTGCCTGCCGTCGCTTCGGCACGGCCCGTCGGGCATCCTGGCGGCCGGCCTGCCCCGGATCGGGCTTCGATGGGGGTCTCGGATCCGGAAGTCCCCTGCGCCCGGCAAAAGGGGACCGACTCCCGGTGGTCCGGTGTGGATCGGACGCTTCAGGGCCTCGTACGGCGGGACGATGCTAATCTGTCGAGGACTCCCGGACGGAAGGAGCCGAAAGCGAGACGATGTACGAAAGCTTCTTTGGGCTTCGTGAGCTGCCCTTTTCGCTCACCCCCGATCCGCGTTTTCTCTGGCTCTCCGATACCCATGAGGAGGGGCTCGCGACGCTGGTCTATGGGATCACGCGAAACAAGGGGTTCCTGCTCCTGACGGGGGAGGTGGGGACGGGAAAGACCACCCTGTTGCGGGCCGCGCTCCGGGAGCTTCCGCAGAACACGGATACCGCCCTCATCATCAACACGATCGGACTGACCCCGCTCGATCTTCTCAAGTTGATTGCTGCGGAATTCGGGATCGAGGGCCGGTTCGAGACGACGGCGGACTATCTGATCGCGATCAACCGCATGCTGCTCGAACGCCTGCGCACCGGCCGCAACACGGTCCTGATCATCGACGAGGCCCAGAATCTCGATACGGAGACGCTCGAAGAAGTTCGACTGCTCTCCAATCTCGAGACCGACACGGCGAAGCTGATGCAGATCGTGCTGACAGGGCAGCCGGAGCTGATCCGCAAACTCTCGAGCCCTGCCCTGCGCCAGCTCCGCCAGCGGATCGCGATCGAGCATCACATGGAGCCGTTGACGCCGGAACAGGTCCAGCCCTATCTCGCCCATCGCATCGATGTCGCGGGGGGTCGCTACGAGGAGATCTTCTCGCCGGGCGTCGAACGCGTCTTCTACTGGTTCTCCCAGGGCTGCCCGCGGCTGATCAGCCTGCTGGCCGATCGTGTGCTGCTTTCGGCCTACTCGAAGCAGATTGCACCGATCTCACCCGATTTCGTCGAGCTGAAGGCGAAATCGATGGGAGCGAGTCGCGCTGCGGGGCTCGCTTCGAATCTCGAGCTCGACCGATAGGCGCGTGCCCCCCCGCATCCCGGTCGCGGAACGCGCGGGGCGGGCCATCGGGGGCAGGCCCCGTCCGTGTCGCCCAGAAGCGCGTCTAGAAGAGCGTGTAGATGAACGGAGCGGCTGCCGTGCCTCCGAGCAGGACGAGGAGTCCGAGGCCGAGGATCGCGATCACGATCGGCGCCAGCCACCACTTCTTGTTCTCCTTGAGGAAGTCGGTGAACTCACCGGCGAGGCTCTGTCGGCTCTCGCCGGCCTGGGCCGCGAAATCGCTCGCGCCGGGCCGGCTTTCGGAAGCAGGGGAATCGTTGCTCTTGGGATCGGTCATCTCGGATCTCCAGCGGAAGTCCGGTATCGGATTCCGGTCGGGTTGCACGGCCTCCAGGGGGGCCGGCGTCAGAACTGCCTGAAATAGCTCTCCTTGCCCCTTCGCGGACGCGGGTCGGTCCAGTAGCTCTTCGCATCGGGGTCGAATCTCCGGTGCAGGGGATCGTAGCCCGTCAGGCGGAAGAAGAGGCCGACCGGCGTGAGCATTCCGAAGAAGAGCAATCCCATGATCACGTACGAAAGGACGAAGCCGATCGGGTAGGAAAGGATCGTCAGCCCCAGGTAGATCGGCAGGTTCGCCCGCGGCGCCACCAGCGAGAAGAGGGCCGAAACGACGGCGAGCGCGGCGAAGGCCCCGGCGACATAGGGCCGGGCGTCGCCCAGGCCGAACGAGAAGACCAACCGCTCCCACCATGCGATCGCCGCCAGGAAGGAGAAGCCGACGAACGCGATCCAGCCGAACTGGCGCAACGTGCCGGCATCGGGTTTCCAGTCGATTTCGATCATCTTGCTCATGGGGGTCCAGACCTTTCAGTCGAGGGCGAATTCCGCCAGGTAGGCCTCGACGTCGATTTCCTTGGCGTTCGGCTGGTCCTGCTTCAGGATGACGAAGTTCTCGAGGACCAGGGCGTCCATGTTCGTGTTCATGAAGCATCGGAACGCGTCTTCGGGCGTGTTCACGATCGGCTCGCCGCGAACATTGAAGCTCGTATTGATGACGACCGGGCTTCCGGTCTTCTCCTTGAACTTCGAGATGATCTTGTAGAAGCGCGGATGGTGCTGCATGTCGATCGTCTGGACCCGGGCCGAGTAGTCGACGTGCGTGACCGCGGGAATCGTCGAACGGACCTGCTTGAGCTTGTCGAGGCCCTTCAGCGAGCCCTCCCCCTCCCTTTCGATCTCGAGCCGCCGGCTCTGGGCGACGGGCGCCACGAGAAGCATGTACGGGCTGTTCTCGTCCGGTCGCATCTCGAAATAGTCGTCGACGTCTTCGCGCAGGACGGCGGGGGCGAAGGGGCGGAACGACTCCCGGAACTTGATCTTCAGGTTCATCGTCTCCTGCATGTTCCGCGATCGCGCATCGCCCATGATCGAGCGGGAGCCCAGGGCCCGGGGGCCGAATTCCGCGCGATCCGAGAAATGGCCCACGACCTGTTCGCTCGCGATCAGCTCGGCCACGCGATCCACCAGCTCGTCCTCGTTCTCGAAATGCTGATAGACGGCCTCCGCCGAGTCGAGATAGGCCCGGATCTCGTCGTTCGAGAAGCAGGGCCCGAGAAGCGAACCGAACTGCGCATCCTCGCGAACGACCTCCCGTGGGTTCTCGAGCAATTCGTGCCAAGTGAAGAGTGCGGCACCGAGGGCACCGCCCGCATCGCCTGCCGCGGGTTGGATCCAGATCTCGTCGAACGGACCCTCCCGGAGGATCCGCCCATTGGCCACGCAGTTCAATGCGACGCCGCCCGCCATCGTGAGGTTCCGTGCCCCCGTGAGTTCATGGGTGTAGCGGGCGATCTTGAGAACGATCTCCTCGGTCACGGCCTGGATCGACGCGGCGATGTCCATCTCGCGCTGGGTGATGTCGGTTTCGGCCTTGCGCGGGGGCCCGCCGAAGAGACCGTCCATCTTGGGACTCGTCATCACGTCGCTGTTGCAGAAACCGAAATACGACATGTCCATCCGGAAGGAGCCATCCTCCTTGATGTCCAGCAGCCTCTCGATGATCAGGTCCTTGTAGATCGGCTCGCCATAGGGCGCGAGACCCATCAACTTGTATTCACCACTGTTGACCCGGAAGCCCGTGAAATAGGTGAAGGCCGAGTAGAGCAGGCCCAGGGAATGCGGAAAGCGCATCTCCTTCAGCATCTCGAGGCGGTGTCCGCGGCCCATGGCAATCGTGCCCGTTGCCCATTCACCGACGCCGTCGAGGGTGAGGACCGCGGCCTCTTCGAAGGGCGAGGGATAGAAGGCGCTGGCCGCATGGGACTCGTGGTGTTCGGTGAAGACGTATCGGTCCTTGTACTTGCGTCCCAGGCCGATGTCGAGCTGGCGGGGCGTGTGCAGCTTTGCGCGAAGCCAGAGCGGCATGCCCATCAGGAAGAGCTTGAAGCCGGATGGCGCGTAGGCGATGTAGGTTTCGAGAAGCCGATCGAACTTCAGGAGAGGCTTGTCGTAGAAGGTGACCAGATCGAGATCGCCGGCCTCGATCCCCCCGCTTTCGAGGCAGAAGGCAACGGCATTTCCGGGGAAGCGGTGGTCGTGCTTCTTGCGCGTGAAGCGCTCTTCCTGGGCGGCCGCGACGATCTTCCCGTCCTGTACGAGGCAGGCTGCGCTGTCGTGGTAATAGGCCGAGATTCCGAGAATATTCACTGTCGTCCGACTCCTGGTTCCAGCCTCCGCGCGCGGCCGCGAGCGGTGTTGCGCAAGACTTCGATCTGATCGGGTCTCCGAGGCATCAAGTCGAGCAGATTGACGGAATCCCGCTCGGGGAGCAACTCGCGTCCCGGTTCGGGTCCGACGGCCGGACCGAGGCCGATCAGCAGTGAGTGTCGTCCGATCGACGATCGGTGACGGCACGACGGCGAATGTTCCGACACCTCGCTTCGCGGCGGGCTTTCTTCACGAGGGAGTGGCGAAACACCCGCACGTTCCGCGCAGGCCAGGGGCATCTCCGACCGTCAACCCTTCTTGAAAAGGTTCTCGAGGTCCGCCATGGCCTGTTCGCGACCCGATCCGCCGGGGCGCGGCTGGCTGGCCGGCCGGAAATAGTCGCAGCGATTGGCCCGATCGCGATCGAGGAGGCGCTCCGCGTTCGGTTCGTGGCATTCGTTGTAGGCACTCGGATCGTGATGGGCGCAATTCAGACAGACGTGCAGATCCGCTCGGCAGCGGTCGCAGGCCTCTCGAAAGCCCAGGGATTCCCCGGCGCCCAGGAGGATCTCACTCTGGCAGGCATGGCAGATCACCCCGGAAGCCTGCTCCAGAAATCCGCCCGACGCCAGAAGAGCGCCCCGTGAGGCGCCCGGCAACCTCCCCGGCCTCTAGTTTCGGCCGATTCCGGCCGATAGCGCCCGCACCATGTTCGAACGCAAGCCGCCCATCCGCTCGACCCAGGAAGACGTGCCCGAGCTGGCCGAGGAGATCGACCGCTTCGTGATCGGTCTGGCCGAACGGATCGATGGAATCCAGGACGCGGAGCTGGCGGAAAGCCGATCGGAGCTCTCCGATCTCTCGCGAATGCTCGCCCACGATGCCGACCGGCTCGGCTATCCCGAGATGGCCGCGATCTCGAAGCGGGTGGCCATGGCCGCGGAAGACGCGAAGCCCGATGCGCTCCAGGACGCGGTCATCGAATTGACGGATCTCGCCCAGCGGATCCGCCGGGGCCATCGCGGCGCCGCCTGAAGATCCGCCTCGCCCTCGGCCGTGGGCCAGCCGGAGCCGCTCCGTCTAGACGAAGAACCAGAACGAGAACGGCGTGCCGTCGGGGTTCCGGAAGAGATCGCCGCCGAAGACCGCCAGGGCGAGCAGGGTCGCATTGGTGACGCCATGCACGAGCATGATCGCGGGCAGGCTCTTGCGACGATAG
>DRKE01000249.1 GCA_011051925.1 Deltaproteobacteria bacterium | reverse complement strand
TCCAGCAACAGGTCGTCGACTCGGCACGAGCCCGGGAGGGTCTGGCCTTCGAGGACATGGTCGATCTCCAGGCGATGACAGGGGGGCTTCCCTTTCCGAACGGTCAGCCGACGCTCTTCTTCGAGAACCTGCAGGGGCTGCCTCCCGGCCTCCTGGTCCTCTTCGTCGAGGCGCTCCAGGACGTCCAGGATCTCTACGTCGCGTCCGGTACCGCCTGGACCCCGGGCGACGTGCTACTGCAGCTGGAGGCCGCACTCGTGGCGAACGGAATGAACCCCCAGGCGGCCAACAATCTCGTGAACAGCCTGATCGGGAATTGACGTCCGGATCACTCCGTCGTCTCGTCCTCGTCCGACGGAGGGGGAATCAGACCGTAGGCTTCGAGATCGTCCTGGGTGGCCTCGCCGGAATGGCGTTCCTTGACCTTGCCCATGTCCTTCTCCATCGCGCGCATCTCCCGCTTGCGCGCGGCTTTCTCGGCCTTTTCGCTCTCCCGCTTCCGCTTGAGGACGCTCATTCGACTCGCTCTTGCCATGCTGACTCCCTCCGCCTCGCTCGCGCGAGGCTCCCCCCTACACCGGACGCCGTCCGCGACGTTCCTGCGCTTCGTTCACCCGTAGATTCCGGCCGCCGAAATCGCTGCCGTCGAGTGCCTCGATCGCAGCAGCGGCAGCGGCCGGATCGCCCATCTCGACGAAGGCGAAGCCCCGAGGCCGCCCCGTCTCGCGATCGACGATCACGTCGACGCCCACCACGTCTCCGTACCGGACGAAAAGCTCACGCAGCGCCTCTTCCGTCGCCGAGAAGGGAATGTTCCCGACATAGAGTCGTTTGCCCATGCTCCGGTTCCTCGTGACGCCCCCGACCGACGCCGGGCCCGGCGGGCCCGACGCGCGAAGAATCTAGCACCCCGCGGGCCAACCCACACGGATTGGTCCGTCCTCCAGAAGGATTGCAGAATAAAGAAGCCGGCCCGCTCCCGCGGCCCGCCGGATCCGTCAGCCCGCGATCGCCGGTCGCGCGGCCACCCGCGCGTACCAGGCCTGCAATCGTTCACATTTCGGGTCGAGGGGCTGACCGACGTTGCCCCCGAACTCGAGGAACGAGAAGAGAAGGATATCCGCCAGCGTGAAGCGATCCCCGCAGATGAACTCCTTTCCCGCCATCAACCCGTCGAGCCAGACCAGCTTCTCCTGCACGATCGCCTTGAAGTCATCGGCCGCCTGGGGAATGCAATGGATGCGATCCTTGAAGAGCGGAAGCCCTTCGGCGAAACGGAATCCGTTGCCGAGATTCTCACAGACGTGGAGATCGATCCGACGGGTCCACATCCGGGTTTCCGCCCGCTCTTCGGGCGTCGATCCGATCAGGTTGCCTCCCGTCTTCTCGTCGAGGTACTCGACGATCGCCGTCACCTCGGAGAGGCAGGAACCATCATCGAGCTCCAGGGTCGGCAGCTGCCCGGCCGGATTCCGGGCCAGATGCGCTTCCGATCGGTTCTCTCCCGCCATCAGGTCGACTTCCTCGACGTCGACGTCGGCACCGAGCTCCGCGATGGCGATCGTCACGACACGCGGATTGGGACCCATCCCGGTATAGAGCTTCATCACAGGATTCCTTTTCGATTCGTCTGCCCGGCGTCTGACGAGCCCGGTCTCGACCGGGGTCTCGCGAAGAAGCCACGAGGATTCCAGCCGTCCGGGCGCCGCGCCCATGTTGGCGCAGTCGCCCCATCCGGGCAAAGTCCCCGAAACCGGGCACGGGCCCCTTCAAGGCGCCCGATATGCCTCGAGATCGAGTTTGCCCTCGCTTCGCGCCACGATACACGAAACCGCCGCGTCGCCGGTGATGTTGACGGCGGTCCGGGTCATGTCGAGCAGGCGATCGACGCCGAGAATGAGGGCGATGCCCTCGACCGGCAGATTCATCTGCTTCAGCACCATCGCCAACATCACGGTCCCCACGCCCGGCACACCGGCCGTCCCGATCGAAGCCAGGGTCGCGGTCAAGACGATCGTGAGATAGCCGGCGGGCGCGATCGGTACCTCGTAGGCCTGGGCGATGAAGACCGTCGCCACCCCCTGCATGATGGCCGTTCCGTCCATGTTGATCGTCGCCCCGAGCGGAATCGTGAAGGAGGCGATCGAGCCATCGACGCCCAACCGCTTCTCGGTCGCTCGCAGCGTCACGGGCAGGGTCGCCCCGCTGCTCGCGGTGCTGAAGGCCACGCTCATCGGTGCCCTGAGCTTGCGGAAGAACCCGACCGGGTTCAGTCCACCGAAGAGGACGAGCATCGTCGGGTAGGTGACGGAGACATGGACGAAGAGCACGCCCAGCACGACGAGGAAATACTTCGCGAGCCGCTCGAAGGCGTCGACCCCCTGCTCGGAGAAGACCCGGGCGATCAGGCAGAAGATCCCGTACGGCGCGATCTCCATCAGCAGGAAGACGAGCTTCATGATGACGGCATTGGCGCTCTCGAAGAGCCGAAGCAGATCGCGCCCCGCCTCGCCCGAAAGGGTGATGGCAATGCCGAGCAGGATCGCGAAGACGATCACCTGGAGCATCCTTCCCTCGGCCAGCGCCTGGAAGGGATTCTCGGGGAAGATTTCGATCAGGGTCTGCGCGAGGCCCGGCGCCTCCTTCGCCACGTATCCCGTCGACTCGCTCGAGAGCTCGAACCCGACGCCCGGCGCGAGAATGACGGCGGCCACGATCGCGAGACTGATCGCGATGGCGGTCGTCAGGAGGTAGAGACCCAGGGTCTTTCCGCCGATCCGCCCGAGTCGCGTCACGTCGTCGAGCGCCGCGGTTCCACAAGCCAGGGAAACGAGGACCAGTGGAACCACGAGCAACTTGAGGCTGGCCAGGAAGATCTGGCCGATCACATGGAAGACGCCGTCGATGATGAAACGCGTCGCAGGCGAGTCGATCCCAGAAAGATTCAGGCCGGCGCCGAAGATCATGCCCGCAGCCAGTCCGATCAGGATCCGCCTCGTCAGGGCACTCGTGTCCGACAGGCCGGCCGCCGGTTCCGATTCGCTCAAACCCCACCCCCCGTTTCCAGAGCAGGATAACGAATCCCAGAGGGATCCCCGGTCCGACGGCGCCCGGTCTCCGGCTCAAGCGCCGCGAGAGCGAGGCGGTCCGCGTCGATTTCCTGGCGAAGACGGGAGCCCGCGCAACCCGACGACGCCCCCTTTCCCCGGGAAACCGTCGGCCTCCTGACCCATCGCAGCCGCAGCCGCGCGCGTGCGGCGCGGCGCACGGCCACGGGGCAGAGGCGCCGGGTTCTTCCAGAGCCTGCTATTGTCCGGTTCCAGAGGTTCGACTGCATTCGATCGAGGAGTCCGACCCATGCGACCCGACCTGCCCCGCCGCAGCCTGGCCCTGCTCGCAGCCCTTCTCCTGCTTCTGCTTCCCGCCGGCTCGCTCCTCACTCCCACACAGGCCTCGGCACTCGACGCGACCTGGGAAGGCTCGAAGGCCGAAGAGGGGGTCGCGAAGACGGCCGACGCACTCCTCATCCGACCGCTTTCGGTGCTCCGCTTCGCCGTCGGCATCGCCTTTTTCGTTCCCGCTGCGCTCTTCGCTGCGCCCGGTGGGCGCGAGAACGTCGAGGAGGTCTATGACGTCCTCGTCGCGCGCTCCGTCGACTACGCCTTCCGACGCAAGCTGGGCGAACCCTGATCTCCTTCCCCGAGCGCGATCCGGGTCGCGACCGCCTCCGGGATTCCATCCCGCCCCCCGGACGCGATGGCCTTCCCTCCATCCGTCGGCGAGGTCCCGACCGACGATTCAGCCCGGATCCGCCGGCCGGCAGGCTTTCGCGAAGAGCCAAGCGATCCCGACCGCCGCGATCAGG
>DRKE01000248.1 GCA_011051925.1 Deltaproteobacteria bacterium | reverse complement strand
TCGCTACCTGCACGACGGCGATCCCGGCATCGATGAGCCGGAGGGCTGGTGGTCTCGAACGGACCGCTTCGACTGGCGTCCGGCAGCGGCGATCGCCGCGCTTGGCTGGCTGCGGGATCACGCGCCATCCGTCTTGACCCGGTTGTCGGCGGAGGTATGGGCACGATGGGCTCCCGCAATCGTCGAACATGGCGATCATAAGGCCGAGCCGGGAACGGCGCTGGCCGATGTCTGCTATCGCCTGGCGCCGGAGGCCCTGTTGTCCGCGTTGCGCGAGCGGCTCGAGCTGAGGCTTTCAAGTGGAGAAACGGAATACGCGCTGCTGCAGCTCGCGAAACGGCTCGAAGACGACCGTGTGCTGGGGTTCCTCGCCGAACAGCTGCGTGTGGAGGGGCTGAGCCCGCGGGCTGCGTTCGAGATTGCGCAGATGCTTGCCGAGAAGCGCCCCGACGCTTGTGAAGAAGCGATCCGACAGGGCGGGGAAGGCCATGCCGGTGGCTGACCCGCTCGCCCTTCGCGCAGCGATCCTAGCCGGTCTCGTCTGCAGCAACCCCACCAGGGGCTGGCCCGAACTGCGGCAGACCATGGAACGTGAGCCCCAGCTGGCCAGGATGACGTTGCTGTGGTTGGTCGATCGTGAACCGCAGGCCTGGGTTTCGGAGCTCTCACCCACGGAGCTTGCTGGACTCTACTGCTTCATGTGTGAACATTTCCCGAGGGACGAGAGATGCCTTGAAAACGAAGAACCGCCCGACTGGGACGTGATCCGGTTTCGCGACCGGGTTCCACAATGGATCGCCGAAATCGGAACGGAGGAGGCGATCCAGGTTCTCGACGATCTGGGGCAACGTCTCCCCGCGCAGGCAGAAGTCCTCGCCTACTATCGCCGGAAGGCCCAACGAACGCTCCAAGCTCGCAGGTATCAGCCGCCTCAGCCAGCCGATTTGCTCCGTCTCGAACAGGACGCTCGGACCGGCCTCGTCCGTTCCGATGCGGAGCTCATGGAACTGATCATCGAATCCTTGCAGCGTCTCGAGGACATGCTTCAGGGCCGCAATGGCGGAACACCGGTCGCGCGGACGTTGTGGAATGAAAGCGACGAGAATGGATGGCGCCCGAAGGACGAGAACTTCCTGTCCGACTGCGTCAGGCAATACCTCCAGCTCGACCTCGTGGAGCGCGGGATTGTCGCGAACCGCGAGGTCGAGCTGCGTCCACCCAGATCCGGCGACGGTCAGCGCACCGACATTGTTGTGCAGGCGGTGAGAACACACGGCAGCGAGGAGCCCGTCGTCACCGTCGTCGTCGAGGTCAAGGGGTGCTGGAACCCCGAGCTCGGGAAGGCCATGAAGACCCAACTCCGCGACCGCTATCTGAACGACAATGGGTACCGCTGCGGGATCTATCTGGTCGGCTGGTTCATTTGCGACCGGTGGAAACCGGACAAGATTGCGAAACGCAAATTCAGAGCAGCGGACACTATCACGGCGTGGCGGGAGAGGCTCGCGCAGGAGGCACAGGACCTTTCGGTGGACGGTTTCCGGCTGCGCGCCTTCGTCCTCGACGCGCGCGTCGGCCGCGCCACCCGACAGGGGAATGGCGAAGAGTCCGGCCGGCCATACCTGTCGGGTCGGACATGACGCTGCCCGGATGACCTCGCCGGTTCGTTCACCCTTTGTTGATCATTCGGCGCCATCCTGCGGATGATGGAAAAGGGGCGGCCGTGTGAACCTCGCGCCGGCACCTTCTCCACCATCCCCGAGAATGCCCCGGGAAGGTGAAGATTCGGTGAACGGGGCGGGGCTTTCGTCGGAGCCCGGAGGGACGCCGGGGCTCGACCACCGGCGGTGGCGGTGGAGATCCGGGCGCGTGCCGCCTCGGTCGGGCGGTAGCACGAAGTATCGCGCAGACCGAAAGCGCCGCCCGGCCCCGCCCCGCCCGAAGGATGCCTTCACCACTCACTTCGCTGAGGGCCGCACACTCGCCGGGCGTCCCCTCGGGCCGGGGCATCCGCAGCGCCCGGAAGCCCGCCTTCTTCGATCGGGATCGCCTGCAGGCCGCGCTCGAGAAGGCAGACGGGCAGCTCGTGGCCGCATGCCGCGAGCGCTCCGGCCGCTGCCCCGGTCGCGGTTGCCCGTTCGCGCTCGCTCAGGCCGTTGCGAGCGACGGACCGGGAAAGCGCGACGGCTGCCTTAGGATCCGCGCTCCGGTCGAGGATGGGGAGGATGGTCCCGGCCACCTGGATGGTGATCCCTGGTGATCCCGCTCCCGCGCGGCGAGCCCACCGGCGGCCGCGGCGTGCCGTCCGACGGGACGATGGTCGGGACCGTCGCGCCTCGCCGCCGCCTTTCCGCCCCCGGCCGGGGATGCGAACGGCCGTTGAAGCGTGCAGGCGGGGTTCCCAGATCCCCACCGGGGAACGCGCGAAGGTCGGGGACCATGGTCGCGTCGGACACCGTATGCCGTGAGCAGGGGAGCGCCGGGCATCCGGCCCGCTGGTGGCACCGGCTCCCGGACGGGCGCATCCAGTGCGATCTCTGCCCG
>DRKE01000247.1 GCA_011051925.1 Deltaproteobacteria bacterium | reverse complement strand
GATTCGCAAGCGTCTGGCCCGGATCTGCCTGTGTTCCGCTCTCGTCCTGCTTTCGGCTTGCGCACAGTGGGACGGGCTGAGTGCGGGCCTCTCCGGGCATGGAGAGATCCGAGGGCGCGTCGAGCTGGCCCGTACGGCTCTTCGATCCGATGCGCCCGCGATCGCCAAGGGCGTCGATGGCCGATCCCGTGCGGGCTCGATCGTCGTCTTCCTCGAGCCCGAGACGTCGCCGCCACGGCCGCCGATTCGGGCGCCGTTCTGGAAGGTGCCTCGCATCGAGATCAGCGGCGGCACCGGGCAGTCCCCGCGCCTTGCGTGGGTTCCGATCGGTCGTCCCTTCCGTTTCGAGAACGTCGACTCCGTTCATCACGAACTCTTTACCGCCAGAACGGCCGGCTCGCTGCGGATTCCTCTTCGCGGACATGCCGAATCGGAGATCGTACAGCTGTCGAGGCCCGGCGTGGTTCGTTTCTTCTGTTCGCTCCATCCCGAGGAGATCCATCTCCTGGTCGTGAGTGGACGCAGGGACCGTGCCTTCGTCGATGAGGACCGACGTTTTCGTCTGCCCCGTGTGAAGCCGGGTCGGTACCGGATCCGTGCGGTGAGTGGGTCCGACTGGAGTGCGCCAGTGGACGTCCGCGTCGGATCCGAAGAGATCGTCGAGCTCACGCTTCGACTCGGCTCGGATCGCGGCGGTTGAAGATGCCCGTTCTCCGCTCGCTTTCCGCGTTCCGCCTCAGTGTTCTGCAGCGGATCGCGATCAGCCTCTGCGCGATCGCCACGCTGTCGACGATCCTGGCTCTGGCGGCGCCCCGACATCGTCTGGCGGAAGACCTCGAACGAGCCAGCCAGGACCGGCTGGAGCATGCCGCGGCGGCGAGCCTGCATTTTCTCGAGAACCTGCAGGGGGCATCCCGACAGCGCCATCAGGCGATGTCGCGGACACCCGAATTCCTGGCGAACCTCGAGACGGCGGACGTTCCGACGCTGTCCGCTCTGGCCGAAAGGCTGATCGCCCGGGAGCCGTCACTCGACGCCGTGATCTTCTCGAACAGTCGCGGTCGACGGATCGCCGCAGCGGGCGAAACGGAGATCCTCTCGTCCGTTCCGGGCATCACCCGGGGTCGCTCGGAATCGGAATGCGCCGCCGGACCCGAAGGCCGGCCTTGTCGCCGTGGGGACCGGGAGGTGAGGCCGATCCTCTTCTCGACGGAGGGCCGCCTGGTCGTCGGGACCTCCGTACCGCTCTTCATCCGGGATCGATTCATCGGTCGGGTCACCTTCGTCGAGAAAAGCGAGCCGACGCTTCTCGAGGACTGGTCACGGCTCTCGGGTGCGCGCGTCGAGCTGAGCGATCCCGCGGAGAGCCTGGCGGAGCTGGAACGGAGCGTTCGGCCCGTTCCCCCGCTCGAACTCCGGGTCAGCCATTCCTTCGAGGCCGAGCAGGCTGCCCTCGACCGCCTGAGCGCGATGATGTTGATTGCGGGCCTCTTCGCCCTCGCCGTCGCCTATGGTCTCTCGGTTCCCCTGGCTCGCAGTCTGCTGGGGCCATTGGCCGAGATCCGGGCGGCTGCGGATCGGATCCGGAACGGCGATCGGGCGACGCGACTCCGAAGCGATCGCACCGACGAGTTCGGATCCGTCGCCGACGCGATCGACACGATGCTCGACCATCTCGAGTCCTCCCAGACGAGGCTCGAGAGGACCCAGGCGATCGGCCGGATCGGGGGCTGGTGTCGTGTCGTCGGGGAATCGGTCGTCGAGGCCTCGGCAGAATTGCGGGCCATCCTGGGGTTCTCGGAGGGCGGAGATCAAGTCCCGATGGCTTCGATCGAGGGTCGCGTCCATCCGGAGGACCGGGCCGCCTTCCGCCTGGCCCTCGAGCGTTGCGAAGAGTTCGGGCTTTCGTTCGCGTTGGATCATCGCGTCGTCCTCGACGATGCGACCGAGCTCGTCGTTCATACCCAGGGTGAACGCGTCCGGGAGGCAGACGGGACCCTGCGAATCGAGGGAATCGTCCAGGACGTGACCGAGCGCAAACGGGTCGAAGAGCAGGTCCGGACCCTGGCTTTCAGGGACGGTTTGACCGGCCTCGGGAATCGTCGCCTCTTCGCGGAGTCGCTCCAGCGGGCGATCGGGTTGGCGCAGCAGACCCTCAGCCCGGTCGCGGTCCTCTTTCTCGATCTGGACGACTTCAAGGTCGTGAATGACACCCTGGGACACACCATCGGCGACCAGCTCCTCTGCGTCGTAGCGGAACGGTTGATGGACGTCGTCGAGGAGTTGGGGGACGTCTGCGAGAATCCCACGATCCATCGGCTCGGAGGAGACGAATTCGCCATCATCCTTCCGCAGATCGCGGACTGGAGCGTCGTGGCGAACTGTGCACGCTCGATCGTCGACCGGATCGGAGCCTCGGTCGATCTCGATGGATATGATGTCCAGGCCAGCGCGAGTATCGGCATCGCGACCTGGCCGGACGAGGGACTCGACGCCGAAGGTCTGCTCACGGGTTGCGATACGGCGATGTATCATGCGAAGCGGGACGGTCGTGGGCAGTACCGCTTCTATGAACCCTCGATGCGTGCCGTGTCCGAACGGCGACTTCGGATGGAAACCCGGTTGCGGAGTGCGATCGAAGGGGGCGAATTCGAAGTCGTCTACCAACCCAAGGTCGACCCCAGGACGCGACGTGTCGAGGGCTTCGAGGCCCTGCTGCGCTGGCGGGATCGGGATCTCGGCGCGGTGTCGCCCGACGAGTTCGTGGCGCTCGCCGAGGAGACCGGGCAGATCCTGGCGCTCGGCGAGTGGGTTCTCCGAGAGGTCGTTCGGCAGGCGCGTGATTGGCTCGAAGCCGGCGTGACCGAGGTTCCGATCTCCGTCAACGTCTCCAGCATGCAGATCGAAGCGAACGTCCTGCTGGACGTCATGGTCGAGATGCTGCGGGAGTCCGGGCTGCCACCGGCGCAGATCGAACTCGAGGTGACGGAGAGCGCTCTTCTGCGCGACAGGAGTCGGGCGATCGAGACGCTTCGATCGCTGAAGAACCTGGGGCTCAGGCTCTCGCTCGACGATTTCGGAACCGGCTATTCCTCGCTCGGCTATCTGCGCTGTCTTCCCGTCGACGCGATGAAGATCGATCGGAGCTTCATCCTGGACATCGTGGACAACGAGCAGGATCGGGCCCTGGTCCGGGCGATCATCTCGATCGCCAAGGTCCTCGGACTCGAAGTCGTCGTCGAAGGGGTCGAGGACGAGGCGCAATGCGACCTGTTGGCCGAAATGGGATGCGACCTGATCCAGGGCTTTCTATACAGTGAAGGAGTCGCCGCCGAAGAGGTTCCCGAGATCCTGGGCAGGATCGAGGGAGACGGGCCGGTGGCGTAGGTTGCCCGTTCGTGGAGAAACGCTCCCATGCCCCTGATTCGCGTCGAGAAGCCGCGCCCCCATACCAGCGTCATCACGATGAATCGGCCCGAGCGGATGAACTCGATGGCGTTCGAGCTGATGCTGCCCCTGCATGACGCGTTCAGGCAGGTCTCGGAAGATGCGGATACGACCTGCGTCATCCTGACGGGGGCCGGAAGGGGATTCTGTTCCGGAGCCGATACCGAACATTCGGAACCGCCGCCGAACATCGAAGGCATGACGCTCACGCGGATCGCGACGAAGTCGATGTCGATCCTGGCGGATCTCGTCCCCGCGATGCAGCGGATGCCCCAGCCCGTCGTGTGTGCGATCAACGGGCCCGCCATCGGCGGGGGATTCTGCCTGACCCTCGGTGCCGACATCCGGATCGCCGCCGAGTCCGCTCGTTTCCGGGCGGCGGGCATCAACAACGGGCTGACGGCGACCGAGCTCGGGTTGAGTTTCCTCCTTCCCCGGGCCATCGGCTCCTCGCGCGCCTTCGAATTCATGCTCTCCGGACGCGACATGGACGCACGGGAGGCTGCCGAGATCGGACTCGTCTCTCGCGTCGTTCCCGACGAAGCGCTCCTCGAGGCGGCACTCGACCTGGCGGACCGGATCAACGGTTGGAGCGCGCAGGGCGTGGCCCTCACGAAGCGCATGATGTGGGCGGGCCTCGAAACGGGGAGCCTGCGGGCAGCGATCGAACTCGAGAGCCACACCCAGCTCTACGTTCGTCTGACGACGAAGAATTTCGAGGAGGCCGTCGCGGCCCGGAAGGAGGGCCGGCCTCCGGAATTCCGGGATTGAGCGGAACCGCTCTGTCCGCCCTGCCCATGCAGGGCGCTTCTCGGAGCGATCAGGCGTCGAAGCGGAGCGGGAGCGACTTCGGTCCGCGCAGGATCAGCGAGTCGATCCATTCGACCGTCTCCGTCGTCCGCTCGATCCGCCTGCATCGTGAGAGGAGGGTTTCAAGGGCCACCCTCGCCTCGAGCCGCGCGAGCGAAGCGCCGAGGCAGAAATGGACGCCGAACCCGAAGCCGATATGTCCCTTCAGCTCGCGTGTGACGTCGAAGCGGTCGGCGTTCGGGAGCCAATCCTCGTCGCGATTGGCCGAGCCGAGGAGCAGCATGACGAGCTTGCCCTCCGGAATCATCGTCCCCGCGACGTCCACGTCCCGGGTCGTCTGTCGGAAGATCGCCTGGACGGGCGAATCGAAGCGGAGCGCCTCCTCGACGAGATTCGGGATGAGTCCCGGATTCGCGCAGACCTTCTCCATCTGATCGGGATGGTCCGTCAAGGCGAGCAACGTATTGCCGATCAGGTTGGTCGTCGTCTCGTTCCCCGCGATCAGCAGCAGGACCGTGAAGGACAGGACCTCGTCCGGGGAGAGGGACGGGCTCCCGTCCTCGGCGCCTTCGGCCCGGACGAGGGTCGAGATCAGATCGCCGCCGGGACTCTTCCTCCGGGCTTCGATCGCCCGATCGAAGAATGCCAGGAATTCCTCGCGCGCCTTGAAATGCTCTCGCGCCCGATCGTCCTGTCCCACGCCGGTTGCCGACTCGATGATCGCATCGGACCAACGCTTGAAGTCACGCAGCCTTTCGCCCGGGACGCCCAGGATGTCGGCGATCATCCTGACCGGAACCGGAATGGCGAGGTCCCGGACGAGGTCCATCTCTCCGGCCGAAGCGATCGAGTCGATCGCTTCGGCCGTGACCTTTCTGACTCGGGGTTCCAGTTCGGCGATCCGGCGGGGCGTGAAGCCGCGATTCACCACCGCGCGAAGTCGGTCATGGATCTCGCCATCGGAGGAGATGAGGCTGTTGGCCTGGGTGATCTGTCCCATTCGCCCGGGTTCCGTCGTCGAGCCCATCATGCCCGTCTGCCCGCTCATCATGGCGCGCATGCCAGAGGACGAGAAGATCTCCGGGGATTTGAGCGCGGCGAGAATGTCCGAATGGCGGCTCAGGGCGAATACGCCGAAGGGCTCGAGTTCGTGAACGGGGGCCTCCCGGCGCAACCATTCATAGCCCGGATAGGGATTGGCGCGCGCTTCGGGTGACAGGGGATTGAAGTCCATCCGGTCTCTCCTTCAGGTCAGGGACTCGTCGTTTCCAGCAGTCGAGCGAAGAGCGTGCGAACACGCGGTGCGGCATCGCTCAGGGATTCCTCACGTGGATCCTCGACCCAGCGTGCGGCGGCAGCGGTCACGCTGCCGATCAGGGAGATCGCGAAGGTTTCGGGATCGATCCCGTGGAGGCGACCCGCTTCCTTCGCTTCGTGCACCCGATCGAGGAGCCAGAG
>DRKE01000246.1 GCA_011051925.1 Deltaproteobacteria bacterium | reverse complement strand
CGATTCCGGACGAAGGAGAGATTGGCCTCGGCGCGCGCGAGCGCGAGCTCGAATTCCGTCGGGTCGAGTCGGACGAGGAGGTCGCCCTTCTCGACATGCTGGTGTTCGGAGACGGGAATCTCGATGATGCGGCCCGTGACCTGGGGCGCCACGTAGACCATCGGCATGTCGACGAAGGCATCGTCGGTATGGACACGGCCCGAAAGGATGCCCGTCGCGAACACGACGGCGGCGATGGCCGCGACCAGGACGAGGCCCAGGATCCACCAGCGCCACAGATTCGAGCTGGCATCGACGACTTCGATCGGTTCGTCGGGCTTGGGATCCTCGACGGCTTCGACGGAAGGGGCGGCACTCATGGATTCGTTCCCTCGTGGATGAATGGGTCCGCGGGGGGCGGGTCGTCCGCGGACGATTCCGGGTCCCGGGACCCGGGGCCGATCCGCATTCCGCCCAGGAAGATGTCGACGAAGGTGTCGGCGACCTCGTCGAGAGGGCGATTCAGGGCCGACTCCTCGCAGATGATGTGTCGCATGTTGAGGTGGTCGAAGACCATGCCGAGGAAGGCACGGCTGGCCGACTCCGGATCGACGGCACGGAAGGCGCCTTCTTCGATGCGTCGTGCCACGTAGTCCGTCACGAAGGTTCTCAGACGGCGGACGCGGGACGAAAAGAAGGGTTGGCAGAGCGAGTGGCCTTCAAGGGCCGTGTACATCAACAGCCGCAGGAAGCCCGGGTCCTCGTCGACGCGCTCGAGGAGGCCACGCGCGATGCCTCGGAGCACGGCTTCATCCTCGCTGCGCTCCGCCGCGGGGCGAAGGCGATCGATGAGGTCCGGTGCACTCATCTTCTGGTCGATGATGGCGGCGTAGAGGGATTCCTTGCTCTTGAAATAGCGGTAGAGGGCGGCTTCGCTGATGCCGACGCGTTCGGCCAGGGCGCGGGTCGTCGTTCCGCGAAATCCGAGATCCGCGAAGCAACCCATCGCCTCCCGAAGGATCTGATCCCGCCGATCCTCGGCGCTGAGCCGCTCGGCGCGGCCGGGGGGCCGGCTCGAGGGATCCGTGTGCAGTGCTTCCGAACTCATGCCTCTAAGTTAGTAAATGTTCACTAACCTGTCACCGGGGTGGAGTCGGTTTTCCTGAGGGGGCATTCCCTGGAACGGGAGGGCCGGTCGGGTATGAGAACTCGTTCCTTCGACAATCGGATCCAGTCGCGGCCGGGTACCATCGCGCCATGACACCGGACGAAGATGGCCAGACGCTTCGGATCCTCGCCTGGGCCGATCGGGTTCTCTCGGCCGAAGTCCTTCATTCCGACGCGGAAGCGCTGCGAAGTGCCCGGTTCCTGGCGTCCGCGGTCGTCATTGCCGCTGTCATCTGCCTCGCCTACAGCGTGTTCCACGTTCGGGCCGGGGAGACCCTCCGTGGGGTCTTCGTCGCTGCGGGGATCGCCCCGATCCTTTTTTCGCTCGTCCTTCTTCGGCGCCCGGAGCGGCTCGTCGGGGCGACGTATTACGTGGCCGCCATCGTGCTGGCGGTCGTCCTGATCAGCCATTTCCTGTCCGTCGAGACGCCGCGGGTCTTCCTGGGGGCCATCGCGATTCCCTTCATCGCGGCCGCCGCGGGTGGCGTCCGAGTGGGGCTCTTCTGGACGATCGTGGTCACGATCGTTCTCGCCTGGGGAGCCGGTACGCTGGAATTGACGGATGGCGAACGATGGCTCGCCTGGAACAGCGTGATCGTCACGATCACGACGGGGGCCGGGGCCTCCCTTTTCGAAGGGGCACGCCAATGCGCGATGCGACGGGTCGGCCGGATTCGCGAGCAGGTCGAGCAACACGTCTCGAAACGGGCGGAGGTGGAGGAAGCGCTCGAGTCGAGTCAGGTCCTCTTCGCGAAGGCCTTCCAGAAGGCGCCCTCGATCCTGATCCTGAGCGAGCTCGCGACAGGCCGGATCACGGACGTGAACGAGAGCTTCACACGCACGGCCGGTTGGCGGGCAGACGAAGCGATCGGGCGGACGCTGACGGAACTCCGTGCCTGGGGCTCGATCGAGGATCGGGATCGCCTCTTCGAGCATGTCCTGAACGAGGGATCGGCCGGGGGCGTCGAGGTCTGCTTCCGGACGAGATCCGGCGAGAAGATCTGGATGCTGGCGTCTGCGGAGGTGCTCGATCTGGGGGGCCGGGCGCACGTCCTTGCGCTCGGTGTCGACATCACCGAGCGCAAGCGAGCGGACGAGGCCCTCGATCGCTACCGCCGGTTGCTCGAAGAACACGTCGAGGAGCGCGGGGAACAGCTTCGGGCTTCCCGTGCAAAGCTCCGCGAACAGCAGCAGCTCGCCGCCATCGGCACTCTCGCGGCCGGCATCGCCCATCAGATCAACAATCCGATCGGCGGTATCATGGCCGCGGCCGAGCTGGCACTGCTGAAGGACGGGGAGCCCGATCGCGAGGAGGTCCGCACGCGGGCACTCATGACGGCGGTCGAGGAAGCCAATCGATGCGGCCGGATCGTCCGCAACATGCTGAAATTCTCTCGCCATGAACCGACGGCGAAATGGGTGGAGGATCTGAACGGAATCGTTCGACGGTCGGCCGAGCTGACCCGCTCCTATGTGGTCGACGCCGGCGGCACCCTCGAGTTGGAGCTGGAATCGGGAACGATCGAGGCCCGCGTCAGCCCGATCGATTTCGAGCAGGTCCTCGTGAACCTGATCCGGAACGCGGCTGAATCGAGTCCGGAGGGCGCGAAGGTCGTCGTGAGCACCCGCCGGATCGGGGATGCGGCCTGGATCGAAGTCATCGACGACGGGGACGGGATCGCGCTCGCCGACCAGGACCAGGTCTTCGACCCCTTCTTCACGACCCGGCTCGCATCGGGGGGATCGGGGCTCGGTCTTTCCGTCGCCCAGGGCATCGTCAGCGATCATGGGGGCATGCTCGACATCCACAGCCAGCCCGAGCAGGGCACGTGCGTCGTCGTACGGATTCCCCTCGATCCCGTCGGGTCGTCCGATTCGGGACGTTCCGACGGCCCGGCGGGATGGTCGGCCGCAGATCGTCCTACAGATGGGCAGAGGGTCGACCGATCGTCTCTTCAGGGGCCATTCTTCCGGTGATCCACAGGGGCGATCCGGGCATCGGTCCACAGTCGGCGTTGGCGCTTCGGACCGAAACCCGCTAAACCCTGACGACAACGAGGTTCGCCATGCCACGAAAGGTGGAATCCACGAAAGGTGGAGTCGCGAGCCGATCCGATGCGGCATGTGGCCGCACGAACTGATCAAGATCATCGGAATGATCAACCAACGAGTGATCAGGAAGTGATCGAGAAGATCGAACGGTGAACAACAGGACCTCTCGCTCCCCCGATTGAGGCCTCACCGAAGCAAGCCCTCTTTCCCCTTCTTCTGTTGTTTGGGTCAGAACCAGAAGCCCTGCTGCACCGTTCATCCGATCGGGCCGCGGGGCGGAGAATCCATTTGTCCAGTGCACAACCTCATCTGGAGTCCTCTACGGACTCCCATCCGGGTCTCGAGGGACCCCGATCCACGTCTCCGAAGCACACCGCCGCGGAGACCGGGTTCGATCGGTTCCAACTCGATCCGACCCTCGTTCGAGGCCTCGAAGCCGCCGGCTTCAGCGCGCCCCGACCGATCCAGACCGAAACGATCCCCGCCTGCCTGGAGGGCCAGGACGTGATGGGTCTGGCCCAGACCGGGACGGGAAAGACGGCGGCCTTCGCGTTGCCGATCCTGCAACGCCTGATCGAAGAACCGGGTCGCGGACCCCTGGTGCTCGTCCTGGCGCCGACTCGCGAACTCGCCGTCCAGATCGATGCCGAGATCCGCACGCTCGCGAAATACACGAAGATCGAGACCCTCACGATCTTCGGGGGCGTTTCGGCCGGATCGCAGATCCGCGCCCTGCAACGTCGGCCGGAAATCGTCGTCGGTTGTCCGGGCCGGGTGCTCGATCTCCTGCAGCAGGGCCGGCTGGACCTCTCCGAGGTCGAGACGCTGGTTCTCGATGAAGCCGATCACATGTTCGACATGGGATTCCTGCCCGACATCCGGAAGATCCTGGCGAGCCTGCCTCGAGACCGACAGAACCTGCTCTTCTCGGCGACGATGCCGAAGGCGATCCGGGAGCTGGCGGATCGGATCCTCCACGATCCGCATGTCGTCGAGCTGGCGATCCAGGCCCCCGCCGATCGGATCGAACATGCGCTCTATCCCGTTGCGGAGGGTCGCAAGCGCGACCTGCTCGATCGGCTGCTCGAAGAAGGCGATTGTCGTACGGCGATCGTCTTCACACGGACCAAACATCGCGCCAAGCGACTCGCTCTCCAGCTCTCGAAGCAGGGGCTCCGGGCCGTCGCGCTCCAGGGCAACATGTCCCAATCCCAGCGCGACCGGGCGATGCGCGGCTTCCGTGATGGGCGCTTCGACATCCTCGTCGCGACGGATATCGCTGCGCGTGGTCTCGACGTGGCGGGGATCGATTACGTGATCAACTTCGATCCGCCGAATTCGCCCGAGACCTATACCCATCGGATCGGTCGTACGGGTCGTTCCGACGAGAGCGGCAAGGCCTGTACGCTGGTCACGCGTGAGGATTCCGGCTGGGTGCGTGATACCGAAAGGGTCCTCGGGACGCCGATCCCGCGCCGCCAGTTCCCCGGTTTCGAGAAGGAGCCGCTCGGATCGGGGGGCTCGGGATCCCGTGTGAAGCGCACGGGTTCGGGTCGGCATCGATCTTCTCGCAACGCCGATGAGGGATCGGATCGGAAGCCCCGAGCGAGATCGCGGCGGGCGGGAAGCGCAGGGAGTGGATCCGGGTCCTCGAATCGGCCTTCCGGTCGGACTTCGGGTGTCGGTCGCTCGAGCGATGAGGGTCAGCGTCGCCGCCGGCGTTGATCCATCCCGATCGCCCGATCTCCGTCGCGACCCCGACGGGTCGCGACGGAGCCGCGCGTCGTCTGCACTTCGTGCGCAGAGGATCAGGGCTGGATCCGCAGTTCTCCGGCGCCGTTCGGAAGACGCGCCCGGAGAGGCTTCCTGTCTCAAGGGAAGAGCCGGGGGCACCGATCGAGCAGAGATGTTCCGGTGGTCGAACCCTTCGGATCGATCCCCGCAGCGAGAGACGCCGTGAATCGCCGCAACCACCCTCGTTTCCAGACACGCTTCGACGTTCTCTGCTCCGCCGGAGAGCGGGAGGGCGCCGGGACGCTCGTGAACATCTCGCGCTCGGGTGCCCGCATGGACGCGGTCACGCATCTGCCCGAGCTGGGAACGAAGGTACGGCTCTACGTGTTCATCCAGCCCGTCTGCCCCTTCGAGTTGTCGGGCGAAGTCGTGCGCTGTGAGGGGACGACCTTCGCCATCCGGTACGGCAACCTCGATCCCGAGGTCGGTCGTCTGGTCGACGACGTGGCCGCCCTCGTTTCACTCCCCTGAAGCAGGGCGATACGCGTTCGACGCGGAAGTGTGACACCGCGCACGGAACGCGAAAGCCGCTCGCGTTTCTTCCTGCCCGCCCTTCGCAGCAACGTCGACACCGGGGCATGGAGCGACGCTTCGGCGGCCTCCATCGGAAAAATGGACGAGCCGTGAGGGACATCACGAGAGGCGCTTCGGGCAGGTCCGAAGAGTCTGGGCATGGACATCACGCTCTGTCGATCGATTCTTCGACCCCGTTCCCCATCCTTGTTTTCGCGATCGTCGCGCCGCCTTCCGGTCGCGACCGGTCTCTCGGCCCTGCTCCTGCTTTCGGCTTCGGTCTCGAGCGCGGCGCTTCGCGAATACCGGGTCCATTTCCAGCCGAGCCCTTCGCCGACGGCCGCCGGCTATACGCTCCACATCGGTCCGGCCTCCGGGAACTACCAGGCGGACTTCGATCTGGGTGCGCCGCCGGTCCAGGGTGGCACCGTCGTCTACGCGATCGATCTCGAAGACTCGATCGAACTCTACGTCGCGCTTCGCGCCTATGATGCGAGTGGAGGACAGTCGCCCTTCTCGAACGAGGTCCGAGTGGAAGCCGTCGTGCCTCCGCCTCCGCCTCCGCCTCCGCCTCCATCGGAACCGGACCCGCCGCCGACCGAGCCACCGCCGATGGATCCGCCTCCACCGCCGTCCGATCCCCCGCCTCCGCCGGCCGACCCGGCCCCGACGCCGCCCCCGCCGCCGATGCCTCCGCCTGACATGCCCGGCCATTCGGTTCCCGATGATTTCCGGCTCGGTCTCTCGACCTCGACCGGCGGGCTCATCAACATGGTCCGCGCGGACGGGCAGCTCGAATTCCTGACGATGGATTCACTCGCGGACCCGGGCGATCTGCGACCCACGCGGTGCGATCTCGACGGGGATGGCGATCGCGATCTCGTGATCGGTTTCGGCCAGGGCAGCGGCGGGCAGATCGCGATGGTGATGCTCGAAGACGGTGCTGTCGTTTCGATCACTTCGATTACGGCCGGCCCGGAGAGATATCGCAAGCGGTACGGAAGGAGTCATCCGGCATGTGGTGATCTCGACGGCGATGGTCGGGCCGAGATCGTCATCGGTTTCGCGAAGCAGATGCGGGGTGTCGTGCAGGTCTTCGATGATGTGGCGACCGGCTACCGACCGCTGGCCAGCGCGCGCTCGAACGATGAGGGCTTCATGCAGGTTCCGGTTCCCCGGAAATTCTATGGGGCCGCCTATCCCGCGATCGGGGATCTCGACGGCGACGGGTTGGAGGAACTCGTCGTGGGTCTGGGACGGACGAGGCGGGGAGGACGACTCGTCGTGCTCGATGACCTCCTGTCCGGTTTCGCCATCCATCCCGGGAATCGCACGGGTGAACCGTGGCTGCGCGTCGATCCCAATCCGAAGCGTCGCATGCGCGAGACCCGGACGATGCCCGCGATGGGGGATATCGACGGGGACGGGCGGGACGAGATCGCAGTCGCCTTCGGGCGGGGGAGCCGCGGTCGCATCGCGATCCTGGACGACGCGATCGCCGGGCTTCCCCAGACACCGCAGGGGATTCTCATCGTATCGACTGGTCGTATGACGTATCAGAGGCGAGACGGGGCGACACGTGTCGCGTTCGGAGATGTCGATCGGGATGGCCGGGAAGAGGTCGTCGTCGGATTCCGCCGCAGCGGCGAACACGAAGTCCAGATCGTCGATGACCCGAGAGGAGGCCTTCGGCCGATGATGATCGGGGCTGATGGTTTCATCACCAGCGCGGATGGAGCCAGGGCCATCATTCCCTCTCCTGCCGATTGAGCATGTCGTGGAACACGAGTGACGAAGTCGGGCGTCCCAGGCCGGGATGCCCGGTTTCGTTCGGTGGCTTCAATCCCCGGCTCGTGGTTCCGGGGAGTCGAGCCGGCTCCCGGGGGCCATCGGCCCGCCTCAGTTGAGGGGGGGCTTCTGCCGGGAGAGGGCATCCCGTCGTCGGCGGATCGCCTCGGCATCGAGATGGCCGGGGTCCAGTTCGAGGAATCGCGAATAGTCCGCAATCGCGGCCCGGGTGCAGTCGAGGCGTTCAAGGAGAAAGCCCCGGTCGCGGAACTCGAGTGCGGAGTCGGGGACGAGAACGAGGATCCGGTCGAAGCAGCCGAGCGCCGAGAGGG